>NZ_JBFAJO010000002.1:0-198262 GCF_040655255.1 Kitasatospora sp. NPDC050463 | reverse complement strand
CCTCTTCCCGGCGGTACTTGATGGTGTCGGCCGCCGCCTGTCCGGAGGGGAAGACGAAGTCGTACGAACCGAGGTCACCCTCCGCGCGCCGCGGTATGGCTCAGTGCAGCTGCTGCACGCCCGTGCTGTCGCGGACGAAGACGGAGCGGGTGTCGGTGGCCCGGTACTTCTCCTTCAGGGTGAAGGCGGCGGGCACGCCGGGGACGGGGGCGTCCGGGGCCTCGTAGTAGAGGGTGTACGTCTTCGCGCTGTCAGTCTCGTTCTCCAGCTGGAGCCAGCCGTTGAATCCGGCGGCGGGGAAGGTGCCGGTCGCGGTGACGGCGTGGGTGGAGCCCGCGTTGCTGAAGGCGAAGGTCGCGGTGCCGAGCTGGAGGCGCTTGTGCCCGCTCTCGTTCCAGCGGCGGAAGAGCGCGACCCACTCCTCCGGCCAGGGCCCGCCGGTGCCTTCCGGCGGCATGCCGCCGCCCGTGTCGACCCGGGAGAGGATGTCGTCGGCGTTCGCGACCACGGAGTCGTAGTCCCAGAGGTCGGTGAAGAAGTCCATGTGGACACGGTCGGTGGACCGGATCATGGGCCGGATGTGGAGTTCGAAGACGGGTGTGCGCATCTCAGCTGTACACCTCCATCAGAACGTCCTGCAGGGCGACCTCGTCGAGCAGTCCGGGTGCTTCCCGCGGGCGCCCGTAAGGGTCGGGCGACGGGAGGTACTGGAGCGTCAGTACCAGGTCCTCCGGGGCGGCGTCCGACGCGTCGAGGACGGCCGTGATGTCGAAGCGCGCGTTGCACTCGGCCGGGTGGGAGTGCGGCTGCGCGCCGCCGGTGTGGGCGGGAGCGTGGTCGCCGCCGGTGGCCATGCGGTGTGCCTGCCACATCGCGACGTAGCCGACGCCGTAGCGGCTCGCGAAGTCCGCGTCGTCGGCGCGGAAGTGGACGTCGGCCGGGTGGACGTAGGCGCGCAGCACGTAGCTGCCGGCGACCGGGACCTTCAGGTCGTCGAGCCGCACCATGACCTTCCGGGCCTCGGTGGGTGGGGCCGCGAGGCTGAACTTGGCCCGGGCGTTGCTGCGCAGCGAAGCCGTGAGATTCGGTGCGGACACCAGGCTCAGCGGCTCGGTCGCCAGCAGCCGGCGGGTGACCGGTTGCGGGGTCTCCACCGCGAAGTCCGCCTTGAGCCGGTCCGTGTACGCGTAGTCGTAGCCCAGAGCCACGGTGTCGGCGAAGTCCGCGGTCTTGTGCTTGACCTGGGAGTCGAACCCGCGCAGATTGTGGTCGGGAGAGGTGAGGGGCGGCGATCCGTTGCGCTGCTGCCATTCGGCCCAGAGCAGGTCGATGAAGGCGTGGAAGCTGAAGTAGATCGGGTCCATCGCCGCCGACCCGGGGTCCGCCATCAGGCCGCCGATGAAGTCGCTGTGCATGAAGTTGTGCGGCCCGCCCTCGAGGCGCCCGAAGTCGGCCCCGGGGTGAGCCGACGGAAAGCCGCCGAACAAGCCCTGGTCGGTCTCGGTGGTGACGATCTCCAGGGTGTTGGGCGGCAGATCCACGGGGTCGGGGTTGCGGTCCATGGCGAGCTCGGGCAGCGAGAACGCGGGCGGGAACTTCCCGTCCGCCTGCGGGTGCAGCCAGTCCCAGTACGGCAGCGTGACGTTCGCCGTCCGCGGCGGGTCGGATTCCTGCAGGAGCTTCTCGAAGTGGTACAGGTGCGATCGGTGCCACGGCAGGAACTGGTCTGTGCCGTGCTCGCACGGGCCCACGGTGAGACCGTTGCTGTCGATGCCACCGTTGTGCAGGGCGGCCTGGAAGTCGTAGCCGGTCGCGTCCGACGGGTCGGCCGCGGATCGCGCGCGCAGGATCCCGAGGGCGTGGATGTAGTCGTCAAGCTCGGCGGGGCTCAGGGAGTTGATGTCGCGTCGGCTCTTGGTCATGGATCACCTCCGTTGCGGCACAACGTATGCGCACCGGTTGGCCGCCCTCGGTAGCCGTGCGGCGCGGCGGCTCGCCGTACAGTCGGGCGGAGTACCGCCCGAGCGGGCAGTGCCCGCCGGAGTGCCCGCCCGGCGCCGGCCGGTCCGCCCCGGCGCTTCGTGATGCGCCGGTCCGCGCCCCTGGCCGCACCGACCTTGCGGTGGTGACATGTACTCGCCAACCCGTCGTCCGGCTCGCACGTGGGGGTGCGCTGCTCGCGGCCGGCGGGACAACGGAAGGAAACGCCCGTGACTGTACGCATGATGGCCCTCGGCGGTGCGGCGGCAGCATTGCTCGGCTCCTCGCTCACCGGTGTCGGCGGCGGAGCCGTCTCCACCGGCTGGACCACGCCGCCGCCGGACAGGATCGTCATCGACGTGGCCACCGTCAACGGATCCGGCTGCCCGGCCGGCACGGCCGCCATCGCCGTCTCCCCGGACAACACGGCCTTCACCGTCACCTACAGCGACTACATCGCCCAGGTGGGGGTCGGATCCAAGCCCACCGACTTCCGGAAGAACTGTCAGCTCAACCTCAACGTCCACGTCCCGCAGGGCTTCACCTACGCGATCGCAGCCGCCGACTACCGGGGCTACGCGCACCTGGCGAAGGGGGCGAGTGCCGTGCAGCAGGCGAACTACTACTTCCAGGGCTCGCCCCAGACCACCAAACTCAGCCACCGCTTCACCGGGGCGGTCGACGACAGCTGGCAGGCGACCGACAGCGTCGCCGTGGCGGCCCTGGTCTGGGCGCCCTGCGGCGAGCTCCGCAACTTCAACATCAACACCGAACTGCGGGTCAGCGCCGGCACCTCGGACCCGACCACGACCACCAGCTTCATGACCATGGACTCCACCGACGGCAGCATCAACACCACCTACCACCTGGCCTGGAGGCAGTGCCCCTGACGGAGGCTGCGCACGGGCCGGCGCGCCGGCCCGTGCGCAGCGGGGGGGGGGCCCCCCCGGGCCGTGGGGGCGGCCCCCCTCCGGGGGGCGCCCGCCGGGCGGGCCCCCCGCCCGGGCCGCCGCGGGCCGCCCCCCGAACTGCGCCGGGGGGCGGCCCGCTGCGGTGGGTGGCTCGGTCAGCCCGCGCTGCCGCGCTCCCACCGGTAGAACTCGTGCGCCATGGCGTCCTTGGGCCCCCGCCAGGTGGCCGGGTCGTAGGCCTGGACGTAGGCGGTGAGGCGGTCGCTGACGTCCCGGAACTCCGGGTGCCCGACCACCTTGGCGACCGCCGGGCCCGGCGGTCGGTCCGCCTCGATCAGGTGCAGGTAGACGTCGCCGAACTGGAAGAGGCTGCGCCCCGTGACGCCGATCAGGTCCGGCAGCTCGCCCCGGTCGGACTCGGCGAACACCTCGGCGATGCCGTGGGCGGCGTCCGGCTTCATCCGGGCGACGATCAGTGCGCGGTGCATCCGGCTCAGACCTCCCCCGCCTGCTTCTCGACCTTCTCGCGGATCAGCTGCATCTGGACGCGCGAGTTGCGGTTGATGTGGTTCACCATGCCGTCGTCGTCGACCGGCGCGGTGGGCTTCATCGCGAAGTCCTGGACCCAGCGCATCTTCGTCCCGGCCGGGACCTCCGCGTACTCCCAGCGGATGTCCATGAACTCGAACGGGCCGGGCTCGACCCGGCGGGCGCGCACCGCGAGCGAGGCCCGGTCGGTGGTGCGCTCGGAGACCCAGCTCCAGATCTGGCCGTTCTCGTCGGGGTGCATGGTGAGCCGGAAGCGCACACTGTCGCCGTCGCGCTCCAGCACCTCGACCGAGGCGTACTCGCTGAACAGCTGCGGCCAGTTCTCCAGGTCGTTGGTGATCTCCCAGACCAGGTCGAGCGGCGCGGCGATGACGATCTCGTTGTCCGTGTGTCCGGGCATCTCAGGCACCGGCCTTCGTGGCGAACGAGGAGTTCACCAGGTCGAGGAACTCGGCCGGCGTCTTCGCCGACTCCGCTCCGTTGGTGACCTTCACGCCGTGCCGGTTCTCCAGCTCGCCGACCACGCCGAGCAGGCCGAGGGAGTCCACGCCGAAGTCGTCGAAGCTGGCGCCCGGGCGCTCCAGGTCGAGCGGGTCGATGACCACGCCGGCCCGGGCCTGGATCAGCGCGGCGAGTTCGGGGTGGCTGAGGGTGTTGCTCACGGGATGTTCCCTTCAGTTCGTTGCGGAAGGAGTGGTTCGGTCAGGCCCGGTCACCGCGCCGGAGCACCAGCGCGGCGTTGGAGCCCATCAGCCCGCGGCTGAGCACCAGTGCGGTGCGCAGTTCGGCCGGGCGGGCGCGGCCGGTCACCAGGGCGAGGTCGTGGCAGACCTCGGTGACGTTCGGGGTGGGCGGCACCACGCCGTCCTCCATGGCGAGCACCGCGGCGGCGGTGTCCAGCAGCGGGGCGCCGCAGTAGGCCCGTCCAGTGCCGGCCTTCGGCGCGGTCACCGGTACCCGCTCGGCGTACGGGCCGAGGGCGTCGGCCAGGGCGAGTACCTCGGCGCGGTCGGCGGCCGGGACGCCGAGGGCGTCGGCGAAGACCACGTCGACCTCCTCCGCGGCGATCCGGGCCTGGTCGAGCGCGATCCGGATGGCGTTGGCCAGCCCCTCGCGGGACTCCTCCCAGCGGGAGGCGCCGGTGAAGGTGGCGCCGTGCCCGGCCAGGTACGCCCGGACGGTGGCACCGCGCCGGCGGGCCGTCTCCTCGTCCTCCAGCAGCAGCATCGCGCCGCCCTCGGCCGGGGCGAAGCCGTTCGCCCCGGCGGAGAACGGGAGGTAGGCCCGGTCCGGCCGATCGGCCAGGCTGAGCTCGGGATAGCCGAGCTGGCAGACCATCGAGTACGGCGCCAGCGGGGCCTCGGCCGCCCCGGCCACCACCGCGTCGGTGCCTCGCAGGATGGACCGGGCGGCGTGTGCGAGGGCGTCCAGGCCGCCGGCCTCGTCGCTGGCGACCACCCCGCACGGGCCCTTGTAGCCGCCGCGGATCGACACCTGGCCGGTGCTGGCCGCGTAGAACCAGGCGATGGACTGGTAAGGACCCACGAACTGCGGTCCCTGTCCCCAGAGTTGCTGCAACTCGCGCTGTCCGAACTCGCCGCCGCCGGAGCCGGCCGCGGTCACCACGCCCACCCCGAAGGGCCGGTCGGGATCGGGAACGAACCCGGCGTCCGCCACCGCCAGGTCGGCGGCGGCCATCGCGTAGTGCGTGAACCGGTCGGTCTGCACCAGATAGCGGCTGTCGATCGCGGACTTCGGATCGAAGTCCCGCACCTGGCCCGCGATCCGCAGCGGAAAGTCCGCACAGCCCTCGCGGGATATCCGGTCGAGGACGCTCACGCCCTGCCTGGTGGCCTTCCAGAAGGCGTCGGCCCCCACGCCGTTCGGCGCGACCACGCCGAGGCCGGTGACCACCGCCCGGCGGCCCTGCTGACGTGACGTCATGGATCTCACCCCGTTCTGTTGAGCACGACGGCGGACTGGAATCCGCCGAATCCGCTGCCGACCGACAGAATGTGACGGAGCGGCAGCTCGCGCGCGGTGCGCGGCACGTAGTCGAGGTCGCACTCCGGGTCCGGAGTCTCGTAGTTGGCGGTCGGCGGTACCACGCCGTGGGCCAGTGCGAGGGTGCAGGCGACCACCTCGATCGCGCCGATCGCGCCGAGCGAGTGCCCGACCATCGACTTGATCGAGCTCATCGGCGTCTCGTACGCGTGCTCGCCCAGCGAGCGCTTGACGGCCGCCGTCTCGTGCCGGTCGTTCTGTTTGGTGCCCGAGCCGTGCGCGTTGACGTAGTCGACGTCGGTGCGGTTCACCCGCGCGTGGGCGAGCGCGTCGTCGATCGCCCGGGACATCTCCAGCCCCTCCTGGGTGAGGCCGGTCATGTGGTAGGCGTTGCCGAAGGTGGCGAAGCCACTGATCTCGCCGTAGATCCGGGCGCCGCGCCGCCGGGCGTGCTCCAGCTCCTCCAGTACCAGGACGGCGCCGCCCTCGCCGAGCACGAAGCCGTCCCGGTGGGCGTCGAAGGGGCGGGAGGCGTGCTCCGGGTCGTCGTTGCGCTCGCTGGTGGCCTTGATGGCGTCGAAGCACGCGACGGTGATCGGGGAGATCGGCGAGTCGGAGGCGCCGGCGATGCAGATGTCGGCGCGCCCCTCCTCGACCGCCTGGAAGGCGTAGCCGATCGCGTCCAACCCGGAGGTGCAGCCGGTGGAGACGGTCTGCACCGGGCCGTGCGCACCGGTGCGCTCGGCGACCGCGGAGGCCAGCGTGCTGGGTGCGAAGGCGCGGTGCAGCTGCGGCTCGGCCCGCCGGTGGTCCACGTCCCAGCGTGCGCCGCCGGCGCTGACCAGGGCGTAGTCGTGCTCCAGCCGGGTGGTGCCGCCGACGGCGGTGCCGAGTGAGACGCCGATCCGCCACGGGTCCTCCGCGGCCAGGTCCAGGCCCGCGTCGGCAACCGCCTCGTCCGCCGCCACCATCGCGAACTGCACGTAGCGGTCGGCCCGTTGGACCTCGTCGGCGCTCAGGCCGTGGGCCGTCGGGTCGAAGTCGCACTCGGCGGCGATCCGGGACCGGAACCCGGTGGGGTCGAAGAGCGTGATGCCCCTGGTCGCCGTCCGGCCGGAGGTGAGCAGTTGCCAGAAGGCCGGCACGCCCACGCCACCCGGCGCGACCACACCGATCCCGGTGACGGCGACCCGCCGTGTCACGAAGCCACCTTGGCGTGTTCCGGCGGGCCGGAGGTCACGGCTCCGTCGGTCTCCTCGGTGTCGACGTGGCCGAGCTCCGGGCGGGGCGCGAGCGGGCCGAGGTGGAAGACCATCCGGGCCTCGGTGTCGCCGACGTTGCGGAAGCGGTGGCGCATGTCGATCGGGATCATCAGGCCCTGGTCGGGCTTCAACAGGCGGGTCTCCCCGTCCAGGTCCACCTCCAGGTCGCCGGAGACCACGAAGACGAACTCCTCGGAGTACGGGTGGTAGTGCTCGCCGATCCGCTCGCCCGGCTGCACGATGGCCAGGCCCATGAAACCGCTGGTGGCACCGCAGGTGGTGGGGGTGAGGATGGCGCGCAGGTCGCCGCCGCGCCGGCGGTTCTCCGGTGCCTCGTCGACGTGCACGATCCGTGGGTACTGCGTGGACATGGTTTCTTCCTTCGGGGTCGGTGCCGGCGGAGGGCCGATGGTCGGTCAGGTGAGCTGTGAGCTGCGGTCGGTGACCGGGCTCATGGCGCGGGCGGCGAGGAAGGCGCTCAGGCCGGCGACGGTGCGCAGGTCGCCCTCGGGGCCGAGGTCGAGCAGGCGGCCGAGGACGGCGGCCTCGCGCTCGCCGGCCACGCCGAGGGCGGCGGCCGGCTCGGCCTCGGCGGGTACCCGCAGGTCCACCAGGCGGACCACGACGTCCTCCCGGTGGAAGACGGTGCTCGCCGACAGCGGGCCGGTCGGGTCGGCGGTGGCAAGGTTGTCGTGCTCGGCGAGCAGGGCGGCCACCGCCGCTCCGTTGCCGGGCTTGACGGGGTAGAGCACGGCGTGCCGGTGCAGCCGGCCGGAGGCCGGGGAGCTGGCGATCGCCTGGTGCTCGGCGGGCAGCGCCGCCCGGGCGAAGAAGGCGCGGGCCGCCTGCGGGTCGCCCAGCTGGCGGGCCTCCTCCAGGTACGGGTTGATCGCCTCCTCGACCGCCCGGACCTCGGGCTGCATCGCCACGTGGCGCAGCGCGTCGCCCAGGCTGCCGATCACCTCGACGGCCCGGACCACCCGGTTGCCGTGCATGAACAGGGAGGTGCGGCGCAGCCGGGTGGTCTCGTCCACCTCGGCCTTGGGGGAGGTGTAGCCGGAGAGGATCCGGGCCACCTCGTGCTCGCTGCCGGGCTTGACGGTGAAGGTCAGGGCGTGCCGGACCACCCCGTCCGGGCCGGGGGCGGCCTGCGGCGGGCCGACGTGCCCGGCGGGCGTGGTGCGCGGCATGCCGGGCGGCACGGCCACCGGCTTGCGGGTGCCGGTGGCGCCGGCGGCGGAGGTCTCCCGGAGAATGGAGTAGCGCAGCGAGCGGAAGGTGTCGCTGACGCAGCCGTGCATCGGCTTGACCATCTCGCGGTGGGCCGGGCTGTCCACCCACTCCAGGAAGGTTTCCTGGTCCTTCCACTCGCTGGTGATGAGCCACTGCCTCGGGTCGTTGATCGACTGGCAGAGCTGGTCGCTGACGTGGCCGGGGACCGAGGCCACCTGGTGGCGCAGCTTCTCGTACACGTCGAGGAAGCGCTGCTGGGCGCCGTCCTTGATCTCCAGCATCAGCATCACGCGGAGCCGGGTGTGGGACTCGGCGTGCTGCTCGGCCTGCGGTTCGGACAGAGTCGTCATGATCCACTTTCTTGCTTCGGGGCTGTCCGCGTCGGGCGCGCCGGGCGGCTTCGGTCCGGACGGGCCCCGGCGGGGGAGGGCGGTGCGGTGGAGGCGGGCCCGGGCGGGTGCGGGCCAGGCCTGAGGTCGATCGTGCGCGGACCCCACGAGTGGCGCGAGATATGCGGGCCATCCGAGCGAAGAGGCGGCAGAAGGTACCCAGCACGGGGGATGCAAGAGCGGGGCCGGCGTGCGCGCAGGCCCCGCCGAGGGCGGCGCCGAGCCCCGCAGCCGGTCCGCGAACCCCCGTACAGGCTGGAGCAATTGATGAATCCGAAGGTTGACGACCGGGTGCCGGTCCTGATCGTCGGCGGCTCGCTGGTCGGGCTGTCGGCCTCACTCTTCCTGGGCCGACTGGGTGTCAGACACCTGCTCGTCGAGAAGCACGCCGACACCTCGCGTCACCCGCGTGGCCGAGGCAACAACGTCCGCACGATGGAGCTCTACCGGGGAGCCGGGATCGAGCCGGCGATCCGCGAGGCCGCCTCCGTGCTCGCCGCGAACCACGGCATCCTGCAGGCCCCCTCGCTGACCGGCGAGGATCAGGAGTGGCTGTTCCGGGAGATCGACCCGGGCGGCCGGCTGGCCCGGTTCAGCCCCAGCTCCTGGTGCCTGTGCAGCCAGAACGACCTGGAGCCGGTCCTGCTGAGGGCCGCCCGCGAGTACGGCGGCGACCTGCGGTTCAGCACCGAACTGGTCTCCTTCGAGCAGGACGGCGAGGGGGTGACGGCGCTGCTGCGCAGCCGGGAGACCGGCGAGGAGCGGTCGGTCCGGGCGCAGTACCTGATCGCGGCGGACGGCCCGCGCAGCCCGGCGCGGGAGGCGCTGGGCATCGGCCAGAGCGGCAAGGGCGAGCTGTTCCACAACGTCAGCATCACGTTCCGGGCCAAGCGGCTGGCCGAGGTGGTGGGCGACCGGCACTTCATCGCCTGCTACCTGACCGACCCGGAGGCCGACGGCGCGCTGCTGCCGGTGGACAACAACGAGGAGTGGGTCTTCCACGCGCCGTGGCACCCCGAGCACGGCGAGCCGCTGGAGGCGTTCACCGACGAGCGGTGCGTCCGGCACATCCGGGCCGCCGTCGGGGTGCCGGACCTCGAAGTGGAGGTCACCGGAAAGGCCCCCTGGCACGCGGCCGAGCGGGTGGCGCAGCGCTACTCCGCCGGGCGGGTCTTCCTGGCGGGGGACTCCGCGCACGAGATGTCGCCGACCGGCGCCTTCGGCTCCAACACCGGCATCCAGGACGCCCACAACCTGGCCTGGAAGCTGGCCGCGGTGCTCTGCGGCTGGGCCGGGCCGGGGCTGCTGGAGACGTACGGGCAGGAGCGCCGCCCGGTGGCGGAGGTCACCAGCGAGCGGGCCTCGGCCCGCTCGGCGGAGCACAGCCACCCCGGGTACGCGGTGGTCCCCGGCGTCGGGCGGCAGGCCGGGGTGCTGGCGGTGGCGCTCGGCTACCGCTACCCGGTGGGCGCGGTGGCCGGAGCCGACGCGACCGGCCCGGTGGTGCCCGAGGCGTTCGAGTCGGGCGGTGAGCCCGGCAGTCGGGCGCCGCACCAGTGGCTGCTGCGGGCGGGTGTCAGGCTCTCCACCCTCGACCTGTACGAGCAGGCGATGGTGCTGCTGACCGGTCCCGAGGGCACGGCCTGGCACCAGGGCGCCCGCCGGGCGGCCGACCGGCTGGCCGTGCCGCTGGACGCCTACCGGATCGGCACCGGAGCGGAGGACGACCTGGCGCCCGAGCCCGGCGCCGACTTCGCCGAGCTGCACGGCGTCCGGCCGGGCGGTGCGGTGCTGGTCCGCCCGGACGGCTTCGTCGCCTGGCGCAGCGAGGACGCGGTGGCGGACCCGGAGGCGGCGGTGGAGGCGGCGCTGCGCACGGTGCTGAAGCTGTAAGCCCCGAGCCGAAGGGCCGGGCCGGTGCCGAACGGGAGAAGCGACGGAGCGACGGAGCGCCGACCGTCGGCACCGGATCGGGCGGCCCGGAGGCGAGCGGGCGAAAACGGCTGGGCCCGCCGGTGCACACCGGCGGGCCCAGCCGTGTCGTCGGCGCAGGGTCAGTGACCGCCCGCGTCGACCACCTCGATGTCCTCGATGTTCTGCTCGATCGCCTCGGCCGGCAGCGCGACCCGGATCGCCCAGAAGTAGACGGCGAGGGCGAAGACGGCGACCGCGCCCATGTCCCACCACATCGGGATGTTGCCCCGGCCCTCGCCGAAGCCGCCCTGCCAGGAGATCAGGCCGAGGCCCACCAGGTAGACCGGCAGCCACTGGGCGGCCCGCCAGTCCAGGCGCGGGGCGTTCGGCAGGCCCTTGCGGATCGCGTACGCGGCGTAGCTGCCGAGCAGGACGTAGCCGAGCACGATCGCGATGCCCAGGCGGGACAGGGTGTGCCAGCCGGCCCAGTAGATGATCAGGCTGGCGACCACGAAGGCCAGCGGGGAGATCACGCCGCCGAGCGGGAGCCGGTAGGAGCGCTCGCGGGTGGGCAGACGGCGGCGCAGGGCGCCGAAGGCCAGCGGCGCGCCGGCGTACATCAGCACGCTGGCGGAGGTGATGAAGCCGACCAGCTCCTGCCAGCTCGGGAAGGGCAGGAAGCAGACGACGCCGGTGACGAAGGAGAGGATCAGACCGAACCACGGCACGCCGCGGCTGTCCAGCTGCTCGAACTTCTGCGGCGCGTAGCCGTTCTTGCTCAGGCCGTAGGAGATCCGGGAGGTGGAGGTGGTGTAGATCAGGCCGGTGCCGCCGGGGGAGACGATGGCGTCGAAGTAGAGCACCCAGGCCAGCCAGCCGAGGCCGACCAGGGTGGCGAGGCCGGCGAACGGGCCCTCGATGCCGGGGAAGTCGAGCTTGTCCCAGCCGTTGGCGAAGGAGCTGATCGGCAGCGCACCGATGAAGACGACCTGGAGCAGGACGTAGATCAGGGTGCCGATGGCGACCGAGCCGAGCACCGCGCGGGGGATGTCGCGCTTGGGGTTGCGGCTCTCACCGGAGATCTGGATGGCCTGCTCGAAGCCGAGCAGCGCGAAGATGATGCCGCTGGAGCTGATCGCGGCGAGCACGCCCTTGATGCCGAACGGGGCGAAGCCGTGCGAGGTGAAGTTCGAGCCGTGGAAGTTGGTCAGCGCGAGCACGAAGATCGTGAGCAGCGGGACGAAGATCTTCAGCCAGGTGGCGATCGAGTTGGTGTGGGCCAGCACCCGCACACCGAGGAAGTTGACCGCGACGAAGACGCCCATCAGGAGCACCGCGACGACGAAGCCGCTGGTGGTGAGGGTGCCGTTGTCGTTCAGGAAGCTCTTGGCGAACTCCCAGTGGCCCGCGTAGCCGATCATGGCTTCGACCTCGATCGGCGCCACGGTCGCGGCCTGCAGCCAGGAGAACCAGCCGAAGGACATGCCCGCGAGACCGCCGAAGGCGTAGTGCGGGTAGCGGGCGGTGCCGCCGGCGACGGGGAAGAGCCCGCCGAGTTCGGCGTGCACCAGGGCGAGCAGCACGATGGCGACGGCGCCGATGCCCCAGGAGATGAGCGCGGCCGGACCGGCGACCATGACCGCGTTCTTGGCGCCGAACAGCCAGCCGGAGCCGATGATCGAACCCACCGAGGCCCACAGCAGGCCGATCAGGCCGACCTCGCGGCGTAGCGACCGGTGGGTGGGTGTCCCGGAGTCGGGAGAAGTGCCGGTGCTCGGCGGGGACAGCTGGTTGAGGGATGCCATGCGAAATCTCTCTGTGGTGTGGGGGCCCCGGCGGACGGCGGAGCGCGGAGAGTTGCCACACAGTAGGCGTATTCATAGGCCTATGCACAGATTTCATTACTGAATGTTTACCTACTTCGCGGGATATTCCCGCTGGTAGGGGGCCTTCTGTTCATGTGCTTGTTACGTGACTCGCCAGTAGGTCCAGCATTTGAGCGTCATTTGAGCTTCCGTGCAAGATCCGGCAATGTTGACGGCAAATAGGGTTATAGAAATAGTGCGGACCGTATAGGGATGCCGGGTGGAATCGGTGAGGTGGGCTGCCGACCGGGTGCTTCGTCCGCTACGGTATGCGCCACTACCGCGGCACAACGTCGTGTCCGCGCGCTCTGAACCCCCTCCTGAGGTGCGCGCAGATGAAACTCACCCCCCACGAGCAGGAACGCCTGCTCATCCACGTGGCCGCCGACGTGGCCCGCTCCCGCCGGGCGCGGGGGCTGCGGCTCAACCACCCCGAGACGGTCGCCCTGATCACCTCGCACGTCCTGGAGGGCGCCCGGGACGGTCGGACCGTCGCCGAACTGATGGACTCCGGCCGCAAGGTGCTCACCCGGGACGACGTCATGGAGGGCATCGCCGAGATGGTCCCGGACGTCCAGGTCGAGGCGACCTTCCGGGACGGGACCAAGCTGGTCACCGTGCACGGGCCGATCCAGTGAGCGCCGAACGTCTGATCCCGGGTCAGATCCTTTACGGAGAAGGTGCGATCGGCCTCAACGCCGGCCTGGCCGTCACCCGGATGACCGTCGTCAACGGCGCCGACCGGCCCGTCCAGGTCGGTTCGCACTACCACTTCGGGGAGGCCAACCCCGGGCTGGAGCTCGACCGGGCGGCCGCCCGCGGTCTGCGGTTGAACATCCCCGCCGGCACCGCCGTCCGCTTCGAGCCGGGCATCCCGGTGGAGGTCGAACTCGTCCCGATCGGAGGCCGGCGCGAAGTCCTCGGCCTGCGCGGCGAGACGGGAGGGGCGCTCGATGACTGACCGGCCCGCCCTCTGGCTGACCCGCGAACGCTACGCCGACCTGTACGGGCCGACCACCGGGGACCGAATCCGGCTCGGCGACACCAATCTGCTGATCGAGGTCGAGGAGGACCGCAGTCGCGGCGGCGACGAGGCCGTCTTCGGTGGTGGCAAGGTGATCCGCGAGTCGATGGGCCAGGCCCGGACCAGCCGCGCCGAGGGCGCCGCGGACACCGTCATCACCGGCGTCGTGGTGCTCGACCACTGGGGCGTCGTCAAGGCCGACATCGGAATCCGGGACGGCCGGATCACCGCGCTCGGCAAGGCCGGCAACCCCGAGACCATGGACGGCGTCCACCCCGGGCTGGTGATCGGCCCGGAGACCGAGGTGATCTCCGGCAACGGCCGGATCGTCACCGCCGGGGCCGTCGACGCCCACGTCCACTTCATCTGCCCGCAGTTGGTGGACGAGGCGCTGGCCTCCGGCGTCACCACCCTGGTCGGCGGCGGCACCGGGCCGGCCGAGGGCACCAAGGCGACCACCATCACCCCCGGCGCCTGGCATCTCGGCCGGGTCTTCGCGGCGCTGGACGGCCTGCCGGTCAACATCGGCCTGCTCGGCAAGGGCAACACCGTCAACCGGGCCTCGATGCACGACCAGCTGCGGGCCGGCGCACTCGGTTTCAAGATCCACGAGGACTGGGGCGCCACCCCGGCGGCGATCGACGCCTGCCTCCGGGTCTGCGACGAGACCGGCGCCCAACTGGCCATCCACACGGATACGTTGAACGAGGCCGGGTTCGTCGGCGACACCCTCGCGGCGATCGCCGGGCGAGGCGTCCACGCCTACCACACCGAGGGCGCGGGCGGCGGCCACGCGCCGGACATCATCACCGTGGTCGGCGCCGCGAACGTGCTGCCCAGCTCCACCAATCCGACCAGGCCGCACACCGTAAACACCGTCGACGAGCACCTCGACATGCTGATGGTCTGCCACCACCTGAGCCCGCACGTCCCGGAGGACCTCGCCTTCGCCGAGTCCAGGATCCGGCCGTCCACCATCGCCGCCGAGGACATCCTGCACGACCTCGGTGCTATCTCCATCATCAGCTCCGACTCCCAGGCCATGGGCCGGATCGGGGAGGTGATCCTGCGGACCTGGCAGACCGCCCATGTGATGAAGGCCCGGCGCGGCGCGCTCGCCGGGGACGGCCGCGCCGACAACCACCGGGCCCGGCGCTACGTCGCCAAGTACACCATCAACCCGGCCGTCGCCCAGGGCCTGGACGGCGAGATCGGCTCGGTCGAACCGGGCAAGCTCGCCGACCTGGTGCTCTGGTCGCCCGCCTTCTTCGGCGCCAAGCCGGACGTCGTGGTCAAGGGCGGCCAGATCGCCTGGGCGCAGATGGGCGACGCCAACGCGTCCATCCCGACGCCCCAGCCGGTGCTGCCCCGGCCGATGTTCGGCGCCACCGGGCGTTCGGCGGCGGCCAATTCGCTCAACTTCACGGCGGCGGCGGCGATCGAGGGCGGCCTGCCCGAGCGGCTGGCCGAACAGCTCGGTGTGGCCAAGGAGTTCACCGCGATCCGGAACACCCGCGGCGTCACCAAGGAGCAGATGGTCAACAACAGCGCCTGTCCGGACGTCCGGGTCGAGCCCGACACCTTCACCGTCACCATCGACGGCGAACTCGTCACCCCTGAACCGGCCACCGAACTGCCGCTCGCCCAGCGGTACTTCCTCTTCTGATGGGCCTCTCCGCGCTGCTGCTGCTCGCCGACGGCCGGTTCCCCGCCGGCGGGCACGCGCACTCCGGCGGCGCCGAGGCGGCGGTCCGGGCCGGGCGGGTGCGGGACACCGCGAGCATGGCGGCCTTCCTCACCGGGCGGCTGCACACCACCGGCCTGGTGTCGGCCGCCCTGGCCGCGGCCGCCGCCGCCGGGCAGGACGCGGGCCGCCTCGACGCGGCCGCCGAGGCCCGCACCCCCTCACCGGCCCTGCGCGCCACCAGCCGCCGGCTCGGCCGCCAACTGCTCCGGGCCGCCCGCGCGGCCTGGCCGCACCCCGGACTCGACCGGCTGGCAGCCGAGTTCCCGCGCGGCGCGCACCAGAGCGTCGCCCTCGGCACCGCCGCCCTGGCCGCCGCTCTCACCCCCGCCCAGGCCGCCACCGCCGCCGCCCACGAGAGCGTCAACGGCCCGGCCACCGCCTGTGTGCGGCTCCTGGGTCTCGATCCGTACGAGGTCGCGGCCGCGCTGGCCCGCCTCGCCCCCCAACTCGACGCCGTGGCCGAGGCCGCCGTCGCCGCCGCCCTGTGCGGCGACCCGGACGCGTTGCCCGCCGCCTCCGCGCCGCTGCTCGACGTCTACGCCGAGCAGCACCACTCCTGGAAGGTCCGCCTCTTTGCATCGTGACCACGCCGACCCCGTCGACGCCCCCGTCCGCCACACCTACGCCTCCGCCGGCACCGCTGCCTCGGCCGGCACCGCTGCCTCCGCGTCCACCGCCGAGGGTGCTCATCGGCGCGCCCTGCGGATCGGCCTCGGCGGCCCGGTCGGCTCCGGCAAGACCGCCACCGTCGCCGCGCTCTGCCGCCTGCTGCGCGCGGAGCTGTCGCTCGCCGTCGTCACCAACGACATCTACACCACCGAGGACGCGGAGTTCCTGCTCCGCAACGCCGTCCTGCCGCCCGAGCGGATCGCCGCCGTCGAGACCGGTTGCTGCCCGCACACCGCGATCCGCGACGACATCTCCGCCAACCTGGAGGCCGTCGAGGAACTGGAGGACGCGGTCGGGCCGCTCGACCTCGTCCTGGTCGAGTCCGGCGGCGACAACCTCACCGCCACCTTCAGCCGGGGCCTGGTCGACCACCAGATCTTCGTCATCGACGTCTCCGGCGGCGACAAGATCCCGCGCAAGGGCGGGCCCGGGGTCTCCACCTCGGACCTGCTGGTCATCAACAAGACCGACCTGGCCCCGCTGGTCGGCGCCGACCTCGACGTGATGGCCCGGGACGCCGCCGCGCAGCGCGGCGCGCTGCCGACCGTGTTCTGCGCGCTCACCTCGCCCGACGGCGTGGCACCCGTCGCCGCCTGGGTCCGGGAGCGGCTGGCCGACTGGCGCACCCGGCCGTGACGCTCCACACGGGAACGACCCTGGACGGGGTGGTGCCGGCCGTGGCCGCCCCGCTCCGGGCCGCCGCCCCGGCTCCGCAGGCCCGGGCCGCGCTGGTGGCCCGGGCCCGGATCCGCGCCGAGCCCGACGGGTGGGGCACCACCGCCCTCCCCGTCCTGTCCGGCGCCGGGCCGCTCGCCCCGCGTCGCACCCGGGACACGGACGGCGGAGCCCATGTGGTGATCGTCGGCTCGATGGCCGCGCCGCTCGGTGGCGACCGGCTGGCACTCGCGGTCGAGGTGGCCGACGGCGCGGCCCTCACCGTGAGCAGCGCGGCCGCCACCATCAGCCTGCCCGGCCCGGGCCCGGCCCGGTACGACGTCGAACTGGCGGTGGGGGAGGGTGCCCGGCTCGACTGGCGGCCCGAGCCGGTGGTCGCCGCTGCCGGCAGCCACCTCGTGCTGCACACCCGGATCAGCCTCGCCGCCGGTGCCCGGCTGCGCTACCGCGAGGAGCAGATCCTCGGCCGACACCACGACTGGGCCCGCGGCGCCGGCCCCGGCCGGCTCACCTCCCGCCTCACCGTCCACCGGGCCGGCCGGATCCTGCTCGACCAGCAGACCGACCTGGGCCCCGGCGCGCCGGGGTGGGACGGCCCCGCCGTCCTCGGCGGCCACCGCGCCACCGGGCAGTTGCTCACCGTCGGCCACCCGGCGCCCGCACCGCCCGTGAGCGGTGACGCCGCCCTGCTCACCCTGCCGGACCCCGACGCCCATCTGCTCACGGCCGCCGCCCCCGACGCGCTCGCCCTCGGGCGGGCGCTCGGCGGACACTGAGTCGGGGCCGCTCCCACCGGGGCGGCCCCGCCGGCCGTTTCCCGCCGGTTGTTCCCCGCGGACCCGTTCCCACCGGCCGGCCGGGCCCACGACGCAGCGCGCTGGTCCGACCGGAGCGCGGGCACAGGCCCTAGCCTGGGGCGATGACCGATCGTCGGCCCGTCCGCTACCGCCCGCTGTCCCCGCTGCGCGAGCACCTGCGGGAGTCCTTCTGGTTCGCCCCGCTGATCACCTGCATCGCGGCGGTGCTGCTCTCCGGCGTGACGGCCTGGCTGGACGAGGCCGTGGTAACCGCCACCGTCGCCGAGACGGGCTCCGCGGACGAGCTGATGCGGTTCACCGGCGCGGCCAAGAGCGTGGTTTCGACGGTGAGTTCGGCGATGCTCACGTTCATCGGCGTGGTCTTCTCGATCTCGCTGGTCGCCCTGCAGATGGCCGCCAGCCAGTTCTCCCCGCGCGTGCTGCGGCTGTACGTGCGCAGCCGGCTGACCAAGGCCACCTTCTCGGTCTGCCTGGCCACCTTCCTCTTCGCCCTGCTCGTCCAGCTGAGCTACGACGATGCCACCGACCCGGCCGAGGTCACCTCGGTGCCGGTCTTCTCCGGCCTGGGGTCCCTGCTGCTGGTCCTGCTCAGCCTGGCCCTGTTCGTGCTCTACGTGCAGTCCACGATGCGGCTGCTGCGGGTGCCGCACGTCATCGACCGGGTCGCGAACGAGTCGGTGGCCGTGATCCTCCAGTACCGGCTGACGCCGCCCGACGCGCAACCGCCGGGCGTCCCCGACCGGGCGCTCACCCTGCTGCACGAGGGGCGCTCGGGAGTGCTGCGCGACATCAACATCGGCCGCCTGGTGCGGATCGCCCGCAAGCACGACGTGGTGCTCCACCTCGTGCCCAGGATCGGCGACTTCATCACGCCCGGAACCCCGATCGTCCGGGTGGCCGGCGCCGTCGACCGCCCGCCGCGCCCGCGCCGGATCGCCCTGGCACTCAACGTCGGCGTCGACCGCACCATGCACCAGGACCTCAGCTTCGGCTTCCGGCAGCTGGTCGACATCGCGATCCGCGCGCTCTCGCCCGCCGTCAACGACCCGACCACGGCCGTGCAGGCGATCGACCGGATCCACCAACTGCTGGGGATGCTGGTCCACGAGAGCTTCGGGGACCTCTGTTTCCGCGACCGGGCCGGCGCCGTCCGGCTGGTCGAGCCGGTGCCGGACTGGCAGTCCGTGGTCGACCTCGCGTTCACCGAGATCCGGCTGTGCGGCGCCGGCCACCCGCAGGTGACCCGTCGGCTGGCCGCCTCCCTGGACGACCTGCTGCGAATCGCCCCCGAGCAGTTTCGACCCCAACTCCTGGATCAGCGGCTCCTGTTGGACCGTGCGGTGGTCGAGCAGCTGCCCGACCCCGAGGTCCGCACGTTCGCCCTGGTGCCGGACCGGCAGGGCATCGGCTGAGCCGGCCCGGGCCACCCCGGGGCCGCCCGGAGTCTCTCCGGGCCGGCCCAGGGCCGTCCCCGGTCCGTCCGGGCCGTCAGCCGGCCGCCACCAGGTCGGAGGGGTCGGTGTTGGCGCCGCAGAGCAGCACGGCGATCCGCTCACCGTCCGCGCCGGCCGCGCCGTCGGCGCCCTCCGGGCCCGCCACCGCGGCGAGCGCGGTGGCGGCCGCGTGCTCGACGGCGATCCGGCGCTCGTCCCAAAGCTCCTGCCGGGCCCGGACGATGGCGGCATCCGGCACCAACACCGTACGGACGCCGTCCTGTCGGGCGGCGTGCACGGCAAGTGCGGTGGCCCGGCGGGCCCCCAGCGAATCCGCGGCCACCGACTCCACCGGGACGTCCACCGGCCGGCCGGCCGCCAGGGCCGCGTCCAGCGCCCGGCTCCCCGCCGGCTCCACCGCCACCACCCGGACGCCGTGCGCGCGCGCCGCGGCGGCCACGCCGGTGAACAGCCCGCCGCCACCGACCGACACCACCACCGTGTCGAGGCCGGGCAGTTGGGACCGGATCTCGTCCAGCACCGTCCCGGCTCCGGCCGCGATCAGCGGGTGGTCGTACGCGTGGGAGGCGAGCGCGCCGCTGCCCGCCGCGAACTCCTCGCAGGCGGCCAGCGCTTCGGCGTACTCGCGGCCCGCCAGCCGGACCTCGGCCCCGTAGGAGCGCAGCCGGGCGACCTTGACCGCAGGCGCGGTCTCCGGCAGGAACACGGTGGCCCGCACGCCGAGCTCGCGGGCCGCCCACGCACAGGCCAGGCCGGCGTTCCCACCCGAGGCGATGGTCACTCCGGCGGCCGGCAGGGTGCCCGCCTCGGTGTGTGCGAGCAGGAAGTTCTGCGCCCCGCGCGCCTTGAAGCTGCCGGTGTGCTGGAGGTACTCCAGCGCCAGCCAGACCCGGCCGCCGTCGGCCCCGGGCGCCACGACCACGGGTCGCACCCGCCCCGCGATCCGCCGTCCGGCCGCCTCGACCTCGCCGTACGTCAGGTGCTCCACGCTGCTGTTCCTCTCGGCCCGGGGGTGGAAGCCGACTTCCACCGCGCCACCGCCGACGGTACGTCGCGGCGGTTCGCCAGCAGAAGATCACGAGCGCCCGGTCCCGGCCGCGCGGGGGTCGACCCCGGCCGGCCGCGTAGGCTGACCGTCATGCGTTCCGTGATCCTGCCGCCGCCCGAGCACTAGCGGGCGGCGCACCACACGATTCCCAGCCCGGCGGCGTCGTCGCCCCGGGCCGATGGATGCCGCCCGCGCCCACCGCGGACCTCACTCGGCTCACCATCGTGGAGAACCAACGCATGACCACTCATGCCGCCGTGCCGCTCCGGCACGGCCTGCTGTCCATCTCGGCCGCCGCCGTCGCCTGGGGCGTGGGCGGGGCCGTCGCCGCACTGCTGCTGCGCACCACCGGGCTCGGCCCGGTGGCCGTCTGCTTCTGGCGCTTCGCCGTCGCGGCCGGCTGCCTGGCCCTCGTCCCCGCAGGCCGGGGGCGTGCCGGTGCCGGAGCGCGCGGCTCGGCCGTGCTCACCGGGCTCGGGCTGGCGGTCAGCCAGTGCGCCTACTTCGGTTCGGTGCAGTTCGCCGGTCTCGGTCTCGGCACCCTGATCACCATCGGGGCGGGGCCGGTCCTGACCAGTCTCGGTGCCTGGCTGCTGCTCGGCGAGCGGCTCGGCGCGCGGGCGTCGGCCGCGATCGTGCTCGCGCTGGGGGGCCTCGCGCTGCTGGTCGCCGCCCCGGCGGCCGGCCCGCGTCCGGTGCTGGGCGTCGCGCTCGCCGTGCTGGCGGGCGCCGGGCAGAGCGGCCTCACCCTCTGGGCGCGCGGCGGCGGTTCGGCCCGGGCGAGCGGCGGTGCCTTCACCACGGGCATGCTCTGCCTGCTGCCCCTGGCCGCGGTCGAGGGGGTGGTGCCGACCGCGGGTGGCCCGGTACTGACGGCGGGTGCGCTGCTCTTCCTGGGGACCGTCCCCACCCTGCTCGCCTACCGCTGGTACTTCGCCGGCCTGACGGTCGTCCCGGGCGCCACCGCGGCCGTGCTCGTGCTGCTGGAGCCGGCGGCCGCCGCACTGATCGCCGTCCTCTGCTTCGGTGAGCCGGTGACTCCGGCCCTGGTGGCCGGCTCCGCCCTGCTGCTGGCCGCCATCGCGGTGCTCACCCGCGAGACCGGCTGACCGAGTGGGTCCGCCCGTGCCCTTCCCGTCACACCACGACGAGGACGGCACGGGCGGGCCCCTCCTACGGCACCGGCCGCAGTGCCGGCGGACCCGGCCGCAGGGCGCGCAGGACGAGATCGACCTGGACCCGGACGGCGCCGGCGCGGATCAGCGCGCTGGAGATCGCGCGCAGCTCCTCCGGGCCGGTGCAGGCGACGCGCAGTTCGAGGTCGGCGCCGCCGGCCAGTGCGAACCCGCTCCGGACCGCCGGGAACTCGGCGGACAGCCGGTCGAAGTCGAGCGGTACCGGGCCGAAACCGACCCGGACCAGGGCGTGCAACGGCCGCCCGCCCGCAGTGCGCGGGCCCTTCCCGGACCGGCCGGCCGGACCGGGCCGCCGTACCGGTTCGGGCGACCGGGCGCCGGGGACGAGTCGGAGCGCCGTCACCGGTGCTGGAGCTGGGGCCGGGCGGTCGGTGCGGCGGGCTCGGCGGGTGCGGGCCCCCGGGCGGGCCGGGCGACGGGCGGTGCCACCAGGCGCGGATCCAGTACCAGGGTGTCCACGCCCAGGGGCGCGGCGAGCGCGCGCAGGGCGGGCTCGGCGAGTTCGGTGAAGGCCTGGTCCGGCCCGAGGAGGGCGGTCAGCGCCTCGGTGGTGGCGAAGCCCACCGCGCAGCGGCGGCCGTCGCGCAGGCGGAAGAGCCGGAGGGCGGTGGTGGATCCGGTGACGGTGACCGGGACGTGCCAGACGACGCGGGCCATGCGGTGCTCCCGAGGAGTGGTGGGGCCTGCCGGAACTGCTGACTCCGACGCTAGGGGGATTCGGGCCTGTCGGGCGCTCTCCTGACGCGGCGTTGACCGAATGCGGTGCTGTGTTGACGGAGTCCTGACGGTCCTCGGCTGCCCTCTCCAGCAGCCCCTTCCCTTTCCTTCCTTATCCTTCCCTATGACATGGTAGTTTGCGGAGTGATAGGGAATTCCGAGCGAAGGGGGATCCGGTGGATCCGTACTACTCGGTGGAGCAGGTGGCCGAGCAGCTGGGTCTGCACGTGCGTACCGTGCGCGGCTACGTCCGGGACGGCCGCCTCAGGGCGACCAGGATCGGCAAGCAGTACCGGATCGCCGGCCGGGACCTCGCGGAGTTCACCGGCGCCCCGGTGCCCGTGCCGGCCGCGGCGCAGCGCCATGCCGAGGCCTCCACCATCGTGCAGATCGACGCGATCGAGACCGCGGAGGCCGCTCGGCTGGCCAACACGCTGATGGCGGCGGTCGCCGGCCCCCGCGAGGGCAGCCCGCTGCGCATCCAGACCCTGCACGACGAGCAGCGCTCGACGCTCAAGGTGGTCATCCTCGGCGAGCTGGCCGACACGGCCGAGCTGCTCGTCATCGTCAACGCACTGATCAGGGAGAACGCCGATGTCTGAGCCCGCCGTCACCGTCCTGCGCCTCGCCGCGGACGGTCCGCCGGTCCGCGGCGAGCGGGACGCCACCGACCTGATCGGCGACGCGTTCGCGGTCGGCGCCGCCTGGGTCGTGGTGCCCGTGGAGCGTTTCGAGGACGACTTCTTCCGGCTGAGCACCCGGGTCGCCGGCGGGATCGTGCAGAAGTTCGCCACCTATCGGATCGGTCTGGCCGTCGTCGGCGACATCTCGCGCCACACCGCAGACAGCGGCCCCCTGCGGGACTTCGTTCGGGAGAGCAACCGGGGTGGCCAGCTCTGGTTCCTGGCCGACGAGGCCGCGTTCGAAGCCCGGTTCGACGCCCCGCCCGGCACCAGGTCCGAGGTCCGGTCCGAGGTCCGTCCGTGACGACGTCGGTCCGCTGCCGCGCCGCCCGCCCGTGACGGGACCACGCCGCCCGGGTGCCCGCCCGCCGCGCCGCTCCGCTTGCCCGGCGACCGCCCCGGGACGACGGTGGAGCTGACCGCCGCCGGCCCGCCGGGGCGCCGGCGCGCACTCCGGGGCGGGGGGAGGTGGAGCGAAGGGGCGAACACGAGATATCTTGACATCAAGACGTTGGAGACGTGAAGCGGAGTACCGATGACTGACTCGACCATCATCTATACGCACACCGACGAGGCGCCGGCCCTGGCAACGTACTCGTTCCTGCCCGTGGTGCAGGCTTACGCCTCGACGGCGGGTGTGCGGGTGGAGACCCGTGACATCTCCCTCGCCGGGCGGATCATCGCGAGCTTCCCGGAGCGTCTGGAGGAGGGCCAGCGGATCGAGGACGCCCTCGCCGAGCTGGGCGAACTCGCCAAGACCCCGGGCGCCAACATCATCAAGCTGCCGAACATCTCGGCCTCCATCCCGCAGCTGAAGGCGGCCGTCGCCGAGCTTCAGGCGCAGGGCTACGCGCTGCCGGACTACCCGGACGACCCGCAGACGGACGAGGACAAGGACGTCCGGGCCCGCTACGACAAGGTCAAGGGCAGCGCGGTCAACCCCGTCCTGCGCGAGGGCAACTCGGACCGCCGCGCCCCCGCGTCGGTCAAGAACTACGCCAAGACGCACCCGCACCGCATGGGCGCCTGGACAGCCGACTCCAAGACCAACGTCGCGACCATGGGCGAGAACGACTTCCGTTCCACCGAGAAGTCCGCGGTGATCTCCTCGGCCGGCTCGCTGCGCATCGAGCTGGTCGCCGAGGACGGCACCACCACCGTGCTGCGTCCGTCGGTTCCGGTGCTGGCCGGCGAGGTCGTCGACGCCTCGGTGCTGCGCGTCGCCGCGCTGCGCGAGTTCCTGGCGGCCCAGGTCGCCCGCGCCAAGGCCGAGGGCGTGCTGTTCTCGGTGCACCTCAAGGCCACCATGATGAAGGTCTCCGACCCGATCATCTTCGGCCACGTGGTCCGCGCCTTCTTCCCGAAGACCTTCGCCGCGTACGGCGACGCGCTGGTCGCCGCCGGCCTGAACCCGAACAACGGCCTCGGCGGCATCCTGGGCGGTCTCGACAAGCTGGCGAACGGCGCCGAGATCAAGGCCTCGTTCGAGGCCGAGCTGGCCGAGGGCCCGGCCCTGGCCATGGTCGACTCCGACAAGGGCATCACCAACCTGCACGTGCCGAGCGACGTCATCGTCGACGCCTCGATGCCGGCCATGATCCGTACCTCTGGCCACATGTGGGGCCCGGACGGCAACGAGGCCGACACCCTGGCCGTGCTGCCGGACAGCAGCTACTCCGGTGTGTACCAGGCCGTCATCGACGACTGCCGCGCCAACGGCGCCCTCGACCCGGCCACCATCGGCTCGGTGCCGAACGTCGGCCTGATGGCCCAGGCGGCCGAGGAGTACGGCAGCCACGACAAGACCTTCGAGATCGCCGCCGCCGGCACCGTCCGGCTCGTCGACGCCGAGGGCGACGTCGTCCTGGAGCAGGCCGTCCAGGCCGGCGACATCTTCCGCGCCTGCCAGACCAAGGACCTGCCGATCCAGGACTGGGTCAAGCTGGCCGTCACCCGTGCCCGCGCCACCGGCAACCCGGCCGTCTTCTGGCTGGACGAGGGCCGCGCGCACGACGCCGTGCTGATCGAGAAGATCAAGACCTACCTGCCGGAGCACGACACGGCCGGCCTGCAGATCGAGATCAAGACCCCGGTCGAGGCCACCAAGTTCTCGCTGGAGCGCATCCGTCGTGGCGAGGACACCATCTCGGTCACCGGCAACGTGCTGCGTGACTACCTGACCGACCTCTTCCCGATCCTGGAGCTGGGCACCAGCGCCAAGATGCTGTCGGTCGTCCCGCTGATGAACGGCGGCGGCCTGTTCGAGACCGGCGCCGGCGGCTCCGCCCCGAAGCACGTCCAGCAGCTGGTCAAGGAGAACTACCTGCGCTGGGACAGCCTGGGCGAGTTCTTCGCGCTGGCCGCCAGCTTCGAGCACCTGGCCCAGACCGCCGACAACGCCCGCGCCCAGGTGCTGGCCGACACGCTGGACCGCGCCACCGGCACCTTCCTCAACGAGGACAAGTCGCCGAGCCGCCGCCTCGGCGGTATCGACAACCGTGGCAGCCACTTCTACCTGGCCCTGTACTGGGCCCAGGAGCTGGCCCGGCAGACCGCCGACGCCGAGCTGGCCCAGGCGTTCGCCGGCCTGGCCAAGGCGCTGGCCGACCAGGAGCAGGCCATCGTCGAGGAGCTCGTCGCGGTTCAGGGCTCGCCGGTCGACATCGGCGGCTACTACCAGCCCGACCCGGCCAAGGCCGCGGCCGTGATGCGCCCGTCGAAGACCTTCAACGAGGCGCTGGCCAACCTCGGCTGATCACGGCCGGGGGTCGGCGACGCGCCGGCACCGAGTACACGGGGAGGCCCCCGGGTCCGTTCGCGACCCGGGGGCCTGCCCGTGTCCGGGCGCGGCCGGGGCGGTGACGGGCCGGGGTGGCGGACGCCTCACCACCGCCAGCCCGCCACCGCCCCGGCCGCCGCGAGCAGCAGGACGACGGCGGTGTTCACCCGCGGGTACATCAGCGCCGTCGCGACCACCTCGCGCAGGACGGCGCTCGGCCAGTAGTACCCGGCCGTCGGCGCGCCGACGACCTGCCCGGGCACGCCCGCCCGGCGGGTGGTGACGGCGGAGCGGAGCACATGGAAGCTGCTCGTCACCACGGTGCAGTGGTAGCCGGGCCGCTCGCGCTCCATCAGCTCCCGGCTGAAGGCGAGGTTCTCGGTGGTGTTGGTGGCCTTCTCCTCCAGCCGGATCCGCTCGCGCGGGCAGCCGGCGGCGACCAGGTGGGCCGCCATGGCCGAGGCCTCGGTGCAGCTCTCGTCCGGGCCCTTGCCGCCGGTCACCAGCAGCAGCGGCGCGTGCCCGGCCGCCTCCTCGGCCCGGTAGAGCGCCACCGCGCGGTCCAGCCGGGCGACCAGCAGCGGTGGCACCTCGCAGCCGTCCAGGCCGGCGCCCAGCACCACCAGGTAGTCGGCGCCGGGCCGGGGGGCGAGCCGCCGGTACAGCAGGGTGTAGCCGAGGAAGCAGAGCAGCAGGAACGCGCCGTAGCCGCCGAGCAGTACGGCCGCGCCGGCCGCCGCCCGCAGCGCCCGGACGCTGAGGTAGGTGGCCGAGAGCAGCAGCGCCAGGAGGGCGAGCAGGGCCGCGCCGGCGAGCAGCGCGAGCAGACTGGCCGGCCGGGTGCCCTCCCGCCGGACCATGGTGACCCCGTTGGCCACCAGCAGGGCCGCCGCCACCAGCCCGCTCAGCCAGACCGCGCCCGCCACCGCGGCCGTGACGGCGCTCGCGGCCGGCGAGGAGAAGTGGCCGACGGCGCTCACCGTGCCGAGCGCCGCGCAGACGCCGATCAGCCCGAGCAGCACCCCGTTGCCGAACCGGCGCGGCTCCTGGATCCGGGAGAGCAGCACCACGGCGAGCAGGGCGGCCATCAGAAGGGCTTGCATGCCCCGGATCCTAGGCACAGACGGCCGGGCGCCGTCGCCCGCCGGGCGGAAACCGGAGGGCCCGCCGGGGAAGCCCCACCCTTCCTCGTACGGGCGGGCGGGCCGGCGTGGCGGCGGGGCCCGGGGAGCCGGGGCGGGGAGACGACGAAACCCCCGCCCGGCGGCAGGGGTTTCGTGTGCGGCTGTGTGCGGTCGTGTGTGGTCAGCCGGCGTCGGCCGCCGGGGCGGGGCGCTGACCGCGCTTGTCCAGCGAGGCCAGGTAGGCGTTGTACGCGGCCAGCTCGGCGTCACCGCTGCGCTCCTCGGCGCGGTCCCGGCGGCGGGACACCCGCTGCTCGGAGCGCATCCACTGGTAGACCAGCGCGATCAGCACGATCGCGGTCGGGATCTCACCGAACGCCCAGGTGATGCCGCCGGCCAGCTTCTGGTCGTCCAGCAGCTTCGTCCCGGGCGGCGCCGCCTCCTCGGTGAAGGTGGTCACCAGCGGGTGGCTGGCCATCATCACCGCGACGCCGAAGAAGGCGTGGAACGGCATGCCCATGAACAGCTCGATGATCCGCATCACGTGGCCCGGCCGGTGCGGGCCCGGGTCGACGCCCATGATCGGCCAGAAGAACGCCAGCCCGGCGGCGAGGAAGTGCACCATCATGAAGATGTGCCCGAGCCGGTACTGCATGAGGAAGTCGAACAGCGGGGTGAAGTAGACCCCGTAGAGGCTCGCGATGAACAGCGGGATGGTGAATCCCGGGTGCGAGACCACCCGGACGAAGGTGCTGTGCAGCAGGGCCACCAGCAGTTCGCGCGGCCCGCGCGGCCGGCCCTTGCCGGCCGGGCGCAGCGCCCGCAGCGCGAGCGTGATGGGCGCGCCGAGCAGCAGCAGGATGGGCGACAGCATGGAGAGCACCATGTGCTGCATCATGTGCGCGCTGAACAGCACCATGCCGTAGTCGTTCAGCCCGGTGCAGGTGACCAGGATCACCGAGCCGATGCCCGCCGCCCAGCCGACCGACCGGCCGATCGGCCAGCGGTCACCACGCCGGTACAGCCGGACGACGCCCGTGCCGTACAGGGCCAGGGCGGCCAGGCCGCCGATCAGGAACACCCAGTCGGGGGACCAGGTCAAGACGTTGGAGAGGGAGAACGGGCCCAGCTCTGCCATTCCGCCGTGGTGGTGCATCCCTGACATTCCGTCGCCCATCGGCGGGTCCTGCTTTCCCTCGTCACGGGCCCTGGGTGGGTCCGGTTCGCCCGTTTTGCTTGCCTCCACAGCCTAGGCGGGCCTTACTCCGGGGCTTCCCCCACCCCCTGGTTCGGCCGGGCGGGCCGGGGCGGCGCGCCGGTCGCCGACCGTACGCCGCCCCGGTCGTTCCGCGGGGGTCGATCAGGAGCCCTGGGTGTTCTTCAGGCAGAAGTCCTTGTCGGTGACGTGCTCCGTCAGGTAGCCCGCGCTGAGGAGCCCCGCGACGTCGAAGGTCGCCAGGTTGGGGTCGGCCGGCTTGAGGTCCGGGTCGAGCCACTGCTGGAGGCCGTTGCCCGGCTGCGAGAACGCCCCCGCGATGTGGCCCTGTTGGACCTTGAACGACTTCTTCACCTCGAAGCAGTGGTAGTTGGCGTCGCCGCCGTTGAGCGAGTCGGGCGGGAGGGCGCGCTGGGGGAACGGCGTGCCGCCCGGGGCCAGGAACTTGCCGCGGGCGTTGCCCCCGAAGCGGTCCAGCTTCTTCCCGGGCTGCAGCAGCTCCTCGGTCATGTCGAGGTCGCCGCCGTTGTCGGTGAAGCCCATGTGGTCCGGGTACTTCCAGCCCCGCCAGTCCCGGTACCAGTCCAGGAACCGGGCCGGCGTCACCCCGCCCAGCCGGTCGTAGCCCACCAGCAGCCGCTTCACCACCGGGTCCGTCGGCAGGACGGCCGGGCCGAGTTCGACCCGCGTGCAGAGGTACTTCGCCGCGCCGGGGTCGTAGACCTTCGGAACGTTGTCGCACTCCGCGATCGGCACCCGCTGGGAGGAGGACGACTGGGCGACGGCGGTGCCGGTGGCGGCCAACCCGGTGAGGGGCAGGACGGCCGCCATCGTGAAGGCGGCGAGAGCGGGGTTGCGCATGGGCGGTTCCGTTCGGGAGGGGGAGCGGGGGCGCCATGGCCGACGGCCCGCACGGCGAGCCGGTGGCGATGAGCACACGCACAGTCGCACAGAGTCACGCTGTTTGTGTGCGGATGACCCGTTCGCCCCCGCTGTGCCCACCCGTTCGGATGCATGCCCGTCGGCCACGGTCCGTACTCGCGAGCCGTCCTCGGGTCGGCGATGGGCCCGAGGATCACGGCTCTGCTCCCGGCTCCTGTCCCGCCCGGGCCCCTCCGGGATGCCCGGTCCGGGGGCCGGAGGGGGCTGCCCTCCTCTCAGAGGCCCTGCCAGGCGGGCTTGGCGGCGTAGGTGTCCCGGAAGTAGCCGGCGAGCTTGAGGCCCGAGGCGGCCGCCTCGTCGACGACGACGGTGGCGTGCGGGTGCAGCTGCAGGGCTGAGGCGGGCACCATCGCGGACAGCGGGCCCTCCACGGCGAGCGCGACGGCCTCGGCCTTGGCCGCTCCGGTCGCGAGCAGCACGAGGTGGCGGGCCTCCAGGATGGTGCCGATGCCCTGGGTGAGTACGTGGTGCGGGACGTCGTCGAGGCTGTCGAAGAACCGGGCGTTGTCCTCGCGGGTCTGCCGGGTCAGCGTCTTGATGCGGGTCCGGGAGGCGAGCGACGAGCACGGCTCGTTGAAGCCGATGTGGCCGTCGGTGCCGATGCCGAGCAGCTGGAGGTCGACGCCGCCGGCCTCGGCGAGGGCGCGGTCGTAGTCCGCCGCGGCCGCGGCGATGTCCTGCGCGTTGCCGTCGGGGCCCATGAAGGACGCCTCGGTCAGACCGAGCGGCTCCACCACCTCGCGAAGGACCACCGAGCGGTAGGACTCGGGGTGGCCGGCCGGGAGGCCGACGTACTCGTCCAGCTGGCAGACGCGTGCGCGGGAGGCGTCCAGGGTCCCGGCCTGGACCCGGGCGGCGAGGGCCTGGTAGATCGGCGTCGGGGTGGAGCCGGTTGCCACGCCGAGCAGGGCGTCGGGCTTGTCGGTCAGCAGATCGGCGATCGCCGCGGCGATGAGGCTGCCTCCGGCGGCGGCGTCGGGCACGATCACGATTTCCATACTGATGCACCATTTCGGGACTCGAGATAGAGGTCTAGACCATTCTGTCGTGATGTCCTCCCTCAGGTCCACTCCGCTTCCGGAGGAGTTCGCGGCCGTGGCCGGCGTGGGGGCCCGGCATCGGCCGCCGGGTCCATCCGTCGGGCCAGGCCGCGAGAGCGAACGTGGTTTGTTGTGTTGACTCTTGTGGGTTATTGATTGGTGAAATATCATATGGCACCACCGTCGGAGGTCGGGGGATCGCCGATTCCCCGTGCCAGTGCCTCGCCGACGGCGGCCTGCCGAGTGCTGTCATGTTCCCCCACCGCATTGCCTGTTGGCGCCTGCGTGTCCTTGCTCGACACCTCGGTGAGCCAGAGTTCAGAGCCACCCAGACCCACCCCCACCAGCCGTGGTCGGGCCCGCCCGCAGGGTGGCGCCTGCCCCGGCACACGCACCCCTCGGGAAGTCCCCACATGCGCACATCGCCACCTCGCGTCGCCGGCATGCTGGCCGCTCTGGCCCTCGCCGCCTCCGGCCTCGGCGCGACCACCCTCGTCACCGCCGCCCCGGCCGCCGCCCTCGGCAACGGCAACGCCCTGACCCCGCCCATGGGGTGGAACTCCTGGAACAGCCTGGGCACCCAGGTGACCCAGACCCAGGTCAAGCAGACCATCGACTTCATGGCGGCCAACGGCCTGGTCCAGGCCGGCTACAACACCGTCACCATCGACGACGGCTGGTCGGTCCGCCACCGCGACGGCCAGACCACGGACTTCGCGAAGACCGCGGACAACGGGATGCAGCTGTACGACGCCTACGGCCGTCCGGTCTCCGGCACCGACGGCTCCGGCAACGACCCCACCAGCGGGCACCTCGTCCCCGACGCCGACCGGTTCCCCTCGCAGACCGTCAACGGCAGCACCGTGAACGGCATCCAGTACCTGGCCTGGTACGCGCACAGCAAGGGCATGAAGTTCGGTCTCTACGCCACCGCCACCTACACCACCTGCCAGGGCCACCCCGGCAGCCTCGGCCACGAGACCACCGACGCGAACGACTTCGTGGCCTGGGGCGTCGACTACGTCAAGTACGACGACTGCCCGTACGGCCCGACCATCGTCGGCCCCGACGGCTACAGCTACTACCCGCAGGGCGAGGGCAAGGAGCTCACCCAGTCCATCTACGCCCGTACGCAGACCTTCCAGCGGGCCCTGGACGCGGCGACCGCCGCCGCGGGCCGGCCGAAGGTCACCCTCAGCCTGTCCGCCCAGCCCGCGCACACCGGCATCCCCCACCTGCTGAACGCCAACGACCCGGCCCGCACCGACCCGCTGATCGTGGCCGCCGGCGTCCAGCCGCATCAGGCCGCCGGCTACTACCCCACCGGCGTGTGGTGCGGCCAGGTCGCCAACCTGTGCCGGATCGGCGGCGACCGGAACAGCGAGCTGGACGGCGTCCTCTACAACGGCCAGTTGCAGACCGCCCTGAAGTACCCGGGCAACGTCCACCCCGGTAGCTGGAACGACATGGACATGATGTTCGCCGGCTGGCAGGACCCGTACGGCGTCTGGGGCGTCACCGACACCTACAAGGGCAACAAGCCCTTCACCGACGACGAGTCGCGCACCGAGCTGTCCATCCTGTCGATGATGGCCGCCCCGCTCATCTCCGGCGCCGACCTGCGCACCACCGCCGACGCGCAGCACACCGCGAACGGCTACACCTGGTCCACCGGGATCCATTCCTCCGCCCTGGGGCTGCTGAAGAACCCCGACATGATCGCCATCGACCAGGACAGCCTCGCCAAGCCCGCCACCCTGGTCGGCACCATGCCCAACTACCCCGCCTCGACCACGGCGCCGGTGATCCTCAAGCGTCAGCTCGCCAACGGCGACCTGGCCGTCGCCCTGATCAACCAGGACCCGAACAACTGGGCCATGCCCAGCGTCAGTTTCGCCGACCTCGGTGTGACCGGCACCAGCTACTCCTACCGGGAACTGTGGACCGGCGCCACCGGCACCACCACCGGCACCATCGGCGGCAGCTGGATCCCGGCGCACGGCGTCTCCCTCTACCGCATCGCCGGCGCGAGCGTCGGCATGGGCAACGGCAACGGCAATGGCAACGGCACTGGCGGCGACCGGGCGAGCGTCGTCGGCGACGGCAAGTACCACGCGATCAGCGCGGGCGGCACCGGCGGTCAGGCGCTGGAGGTCAAGGGCGGCTGCTACGCCCCGCTCGGCGGCAACAGCGGCATCAACGCCTACCAGAGCGGCAACGCCGCCCAGCAGTGGCTGTTCACGCCCAACGCGGACGGCACCGTGACGATCACCGACAACTGCTACACCGCCACCCAGACGCACACCGTGCTCGCCGCCGGCGGCGGAGTCGGCAGCGCCTACCTGCTCAACCCCACGGCCAACAACCCCTGGCAGAAGTGGAAGGTCACCCAGAACAGCGCCGGCGCGCTGACCGTCACCAACGTCGGCAACGGCCTGGTCCTGGACGTCGCCGCCACCACGGCCGGCTCGACCGGGATGACCAACCCGGCCAACTCGGCAGCGGCCGGCCAGAGCTGGACCGTCCTGTCCTGACGGCCCTGATCCCATCACGGCCGGGCCCGGCACGGCGCGACACCGTGCCGGGCCCGCGTACGCGGGTGGTGTCTTTCGTGACGGCCCGGCAGTTCATTTGCCGGGCCGGTTCGGCTTGTCGGGGTGGGACGGGTGGTCGGCGGGCAGGACCAGGACGGGGCGGTGGCCGGGTTGCATCAGCTCGAGCAGGGCCTGCCGGGGCCGCTGATCATCTCCATGTAGTCCTCCCTCCCCGGACCCGGCCCGCTCACCCTGTTTCCGGACGGGCGACATCATTGGCCAGCAGGCGTTGGCCTCGGAGCGGGCGAATTGGCTGACGGGCAGCCAGTGACCGTGGGGAGTCTTGACTCGTGGCGGCACTGTCGTCCTGGACTACCGCCCCGTGCAGGGGCGGCCGACAGGGCAGCGGACACGGCGCCTGAAGTCGTCCTTTTCCGGCACGACGACGAAGGATGGGGACCACTGGTTCCCGATCCGCACCGCCCGCTCCATGCGGCCGGGGGTGGCGTGGTGGCGCATGGCCGACCCCTGCTGTTCGGGGTCGGCCATGCGGGTACGAGGTGGGTCAGTGGGGTGCGGGTGCGTGGCCGACGGCCGGGGCGGGTCAGTGGAGCGCGGTGCCGGCGGTGGTGCAGGTGTTGCCGTTGAGGGTGAAGCCGCCGGGCGAGGGGTTGGCGCCGGAGTAGGCGCCGTTGAAGCCGATCGTGGTGGAACCCCCGGTGGGCAGGGACGCGTTCCAGCCGGCGCCCTCGACGGTGACTGCGGCGCCGGTCTGCGCCCAGGTACCGCTCCAGCCCTGGGTGACCTTCTGATTGCCGGCGAAGGTGAATCCGAGGTGCCAGCCGGTGACCGGTGCCGCCAGGTTGGTGATCTTCACGCTCGCGGTGAAGCCGGTGCCCCAGTCGTTGCCGACCTGGTAGGCGACGGTGCAGCCGCTCGCCGTGGCCGGACCGGTGGTGACCTGCAGCGGAGCCGACGGAGGTGAGCTGCGGCCCCCGGTGTCGGTGGCCACCACGCGGAACGTGTAGGCGGTTGCAGGGGTCAGTCCGGTGACGATGGCGGTGGTGGCCGACGCGGGGACGGTGGCCAGCGGCGCCGTGGTGGCCGGGTCGCCGGCGTACACGCGGTAGTCCGCCAGGGGGGAGGTCCCGGGTGTGGCGGCCGGCCAGGTCAGCGTCACGCGGTCGGGGCCGGTCGCGGAGGCCGTGGGAGTGCCCGGTGCCGAGGGCGGGGTGGCCTGGGCCGAGCCGGCGGGAATGACGTACTCGGTGATGGAGTACGCCGGGAATGTCGCGGTGAAGGAGCCGCCGTTCAGCGGCTGACCGGCCGGGTGCTGGATCGCGGTGGGGTCGCCCTGGCCGTAGCGGTAGACCTGTGCTGCTGCCGGGAGCGCGGTGCCACCGGTCACGGAGACGGGTGCGGTCAGGTCGCCGGTGGTCTTGTTGATCACCATGACCGTGGTGGCATGGTCGCTGCTGCGCTCGGCCGCGTACACCGACAGCTTGTCCTGGTCGGCGCTCGCGGCCTTGACGGAGGTATCGCCGAAGGTGCCGCCCTGGCCGTCGTAGTTCAGGAACATGCGGAAGGCGTACGCTCCGGGGTCGGTCTCTTTGGGCGGTGACCACAGGGTGGCCAGGTCCAGCCCCTGACGTCCGAAGATCCCCAGCACGTCGGCCTGGGCCAGGCCGCCGTCGATGTGGTCCAGCGCGCCCCAGTTGTACTCCGAGATGGCCAGCTTCGTGCCCGGGTAGTTCTGGTCGACCAGCGAGCGCATCCGGGGGACGAACTGGATCGGTTGGTTGATCCAGCTCTCGTCGACGTACGAGGGATCCCACAACTGCCGGGTGGAACGCAATCGCAGGGCCTGCGTCGCCGCATCGTCCGCACTGCCGGACACACCGGACTGCTGCGGGTAGATGTGCTCGTCGAAGTAGTCCAGGATCCGGCGCCCGTGCGCCTGCTCGTACTCCTTCATCTGCCGCAGATACCACGGGGCGAACTGCACGCCGCCGTGCGCGGCGGCGTCCGGCGGGTTCGACCAGCAACTGCCCCCCTGCTCGCCGCACACCTGCTGGTCCAGGCCGGAGTAGATCAGCGAGTTGAAGCCCCAGCCGACCGGACCGAGGGTCTGCGCGGCCGGGTCGGCGTCCTTGACGGCTGCGGCGATGGCGTAGGTGCTGTCGCGCAGTTCGTCGTAGCTTGGCCCGGCCGGGTGGACATCGCGGTGCGTGCCGAACCACAGGTCCGGTTCGTTGTCCAGGTTGTAGAAGCGCACCCCGCCGCTGTTCGCGGTGCCGTAGGAGCTGTTGAGGTACTGCACCCAGCCCTTGACGAAGTCCGGCCCCGCGGGCGTGCTGGTCTCGCTCGGATCGTTGCCCGTGATCAGGCTGCCGTCGGGCTTCCTGCCGTTGCCGCAGTCCGGCCGCCACTGCGCGTCGGTGTCCTGCTGAGGACCGTACTTGGCGACGCTGAACCCGCAGCCGCTGTCGCGGCCGGCCGCCGTCCAGCCGATCATCGGCACGGTCATCAGCGTGTCGGTGCCGGTCCTGCGGTTCTGCTCGACGAACTTGTCGGCCTGCGATCCGGCGGGCAGGGCCGCGGTGTCGTTGCTGTAGTGCAGGTCCTCGAAGTACCAGTCCGACCCGGCGTTGTAGGCGTCGAGCTTGTAGTTGTAACGGCTGGTGGCGTTGCCACCCCAGCGGCCCATCGGCAGACGCAGTTCCTTGGCCAGCGCCTCGTCGGGGAAGTTCATGCCGTAGATGTGGGGATCGATGGCGTGCCGCCCGCTGGTGGCGTCCACGGTGACCGCCGGGCCCGCGGAGGCAGCGGCCCTGGGCACCGCTCGCCCGGGCGCGGTACCGACGGCCTGCGCCGCTCCGGTACCGGCCAGCAGTACCGCGACTGCCGCCAAGGCGGCCGCCTTGTGTGTCGTACGCATGGTCTCCTTCTCAGCAGCCGACAGCGCGGGCGGTACGGCCCGCAACGCCCGAAGCGTGCGATGGACACGTACCGTCGGCAGCGCCGCGGCCTTGGGTGGGGGGATGGAAACGACCGCGCTGTGGGAACCCGGATCTCACCGGCCGGTTGGTCTGGCGAGGCAGGACGCTGCGGCCGGCACTGGCGTTGCCCGGCCGACGGCGCAACTCCTCAACTCGCCGCCAAATAAAGCCAGTCATTCGTGGGAGCGCTCCCATATGCGAGTCTGGAGCGCCTGGTCCGGAGTGTCAACACGTACGCACGAGCGTCCGCCCGGGGCCTCGGCGCCCTCAGCAGTCGGCGGGCTGTCGCCTTCGTCGTGTTGCCCGGTCTCAGGATGCCGGCGAGGGCTTCGCCGGTGTTGTCCGGGAAGCAGGGCATCGGGTGGTAGCCGAAGCCGCGTTTGTAGGTGGCGGCGGCCTGTTCCTTCTCGGAGTGGCAGGTGACGAGGGTGGCGTCGATGTCCAGGACCAGGCCCGGTAGTTCACGTCCTCCGGCGTGCGATGGAGGCATGGTGCGTCCGGTCTCGCCGGCTTGGAGCCAGGCGACCTCGCGGGCCCTGGCCCTGGCTGCCCGCAGTGCGTTCAGGGCTGCGGTGTCGATGCCGGCCAGCACTCGCCAGGCGGTCGGGGTGGAGGCGACGGGGCCGAACACCTCGTGCTGGTCGCGCAGCACGGCCAGGTCCCGGATCGCTTCGCCGCCGTCGGCGAGCATCACTGTCAGCTCCACCGCGACGCGGCCGGGATCGTGCCCGGTCCCGCGCGGCCGCAGCCGGTGCAGAGCGTCGCTGAAGGCGCTGGTCAGCGTGGTGGCGTCGGCCAGATCCGCGAGCAGACGCGAGCCGGCGTGGTTGACCACCCCGTGCCCGTCGGCGCTGACGACGAGCTTGGGGCGTGACCGGGTATGTGCACGCAGAAAGTGCCTTCCTGCTGGAACGACTGGGACCTTAGACAAGCCTCATCGTTGCAGCTCAGAACAGCTCAGAAGGCACTTTCGGTTTTCCGCTCACGATCCGGTCCCAGCCCGACGTGAAACGCGCAGGCTAGGGGCGTGAGGCTGGAACGAGGGTATTTTCGTTGATGCGGCCGGCTTCGAAGTCGTCGATGTTGCGGACGGTGGTGTCGATGATCTGGCCGACCGCGGTGTGGGTGAAGTAGGCCTGGTGGCTGGTGACCAGGACCTGGGGGAAGGTGACGAGGCGGGCGAGGGTGTCGTCGCTGATGCCTTCGACGGATCGGTCGTAGAAGAAGACGCCGGTCTCCTCCTCGTAGACGTCGAGGCCGACGCCGGAGAGCCGGCCGGCGCGCAGGGTCTCGACCAGGGCGGTGGTGTCGACGAGGCCGCCGCGGCTGGAGTTGATGAGGATGGCGTCGTCCTTCATCAGGGCGAGGGCGGCGGCGTCGATCAGGTGGTGGGTGTCGGGTACCAGGGGGACGTGCAGGCTGATCAGGTCGGAGCGGGCGAGCAGTTCGGCGCGGTCCACGTACGTCATGCCGAGGGCGGTGCAGGCGGGGTTCTCGGCGATGTCCCAGCCGAGCAGGTGGGTGCCGAAGCCGTGGGCGATCCGGGTGAAGCACTCGCCGATCTTGCCGGTGCCGAGCACGCCGACGGTCATGCCGTGGATGTCGCGGCCGAGCAGGCCGTCGAGGCGGAAGTCGAACTCGCGTGAGCGGTTGGTGGCCCGGGTGAGCCGGCGGTTTACGGCGAGCGCCAGGGCCCAGGCGTGTTCGGCCACCGCGTGGGGGCTGTAGTACGAGACCCGGGCGATGGTGAGGCCGAGTTCGGCGGCGGCGTCGAGGTCGATGTTGTTGAAGCCGGTGGAGCGCTGGGCGATCAGCTCGGTGCCGCCGGCGGTCAGCAGGCCCAGGGTAGCCGCGTCCAGGACGTCGTTGACGCTGCTGCTGACCGCGCGGTACCCGGCGGCGAGCGGCGCGGTGTCGTGGTCGAGGAAGACCGCCAGGCTCCGCAGCGCGTGCCGCTCGGCGAAGGCCCTCTCCAGCAGGGGCCGCTCATCTTGTTGGACGCCGTAGGCGAGGATCTCCATCCCCGCACGGTACCGAGACGCCCGCGGCCGACACCGCGCGGCGTGCCGACGGACCGACAGATGCCCCTGGGCTGACCGTACTTCGGCCACCGGCGGCCGGACGGAGGCCGTCGCATCGCGCCATCCTGCCCGGGTGAGGCCGATCACCGCGGTTGGGTCGGAGGCGAAGGATTTGCGGTGCGGAATCTGCACAGTGTGAAGATCCATCTTCTCCTGACGATCCTTCCGTGGAGAAACGGGAGATCTTCCTGGGGCGTCCGAGGTGTGGTCCATCGGTGGATGGCTGAATCCGTGCCAACCGTACGTACCCCCGCCGATTGGCAGTTCTCTAGGTCGACTTGCCCTGAAAGCATCGAAACAGCGAGCACGATCATGGAATCGCCTCGCATTAACGTTTCTGCAAGCCTTTCTGAACGGCGCCCCAACACACGGCGGGGTGCTCAAGGGGGTACCACCATGTCCGAAGACACCCATGCCTCGGAGCTGACCCGACGCCGGATGCTGCAGGGGGCCGCCGTGGCCCTGACCGCAGCGGCCGGCACCGTCGTGCTCGGCGTCGCCGGGCCGACCAGCAAGTCGGCGACGGCGGCGGACCCGGGGGCGTCCAACACCTTCGACGAGGTCTTCCAGGGCCGCCGCATACAGGGCCGCCCGGTCACCGACGGCAGCAGCCACCACCACGGCGGCGCCGGCTACTCGGTGCGGATCGACGGCGACGAGCTGCACATGATGCGCAACGCCGACGGCACCTGGATCAGCGTCGTCAACCACTACCAGACCTTCGCCACGCCGCGCGCGCTCGCCCGCGCGGCCGTCACCGAGCTGCAGGGCGCCACGCTCGTGCCGATCGCGACGGTCTGAGTCACGAGTCCGAACACCCGGACCCGGAACACCACTTCACACCCAAGGGGGGACTCATGGCAGTCCGCAAGAACCAGGCGACCCTGACGGCCCAGGAGAAGCGCGCCTTCGTGAACGCCGTGCTCGAACTCAAGCGCAGCGGCGGGTACGACTCCTTCGTCACGACCCACAACAGCTTCATCACCAGCGACACCGACAACGGCGAGCGGGTCGGCCACCGTTCGCCGTCCTTCCTGCCCTGGCACCGGCGCTTCCTGCTGCAGTTCGAGGAGGCCCTGCAGGCGATCGACCCGACCGTCACCCTCCCGTACTGGGACTGGACGGCGGACCGCACCACCACCGCCTCGATCTGGGGCGCGGACTTCATGGGCGGCAACGGCCGCAGCAGCGACGGCCAGGTGACCACCGGTCCGTTCGCCTTCTCCACCGGCAACTGGACGCTGGGCGTGCGACCCGACAGCCGCACCTTCCTGCGGCGCCAGTTCGGCGTCTCGGTCGCCCAGCTGCCCACCCGCTCCGAGGCCACCGGCGTGCTCGCCATCGCCACGTACGACGCCGCGCCGTGGAACAGCGCCTCGGACGGCTTCCGCAACAACCTGGAGGGGTGGCGCGGGGTCAACCTGCACAACCGGGTGCACGTCTGGGTCGGCGGACACATGACCACCGGCATGTCGCCCAACGACCCGGTGTTCTGGCTGCACCACTGCTTCATCGACAAGCTCTGGTCGGAGTGGCAGAAGCTGCACCCGACCTCGGGCTACCTGCCGGCCTCCGGCACGGCGAACGTGGTGGACCTCGGCGAGACCATGAAGCCGTGGAACAACGTCACCCCGGCGGACATGCTCGACCACAGCGCCCGGTACACCTACGACACCGGGTTCTGATCCGAGCGCCTGATTCGGGTCCGCCCTCCCTGGATCCGAACGCCGACGGCCCCCGAGCGTGTGCGTGCGCTCGGGGGCCGTCGGTCGGGGCGGGGCGGGTCAGATGACCGTCTCCGCCTCCAGGTAGCGCTCCTGCGGCACGGTCTTGAGCTCGGCGACGGCCTCGGCGAGCGGCACCAGGTTGATGTTGGTGCCCTGCAGGGCGGTGATGTGGCCGAAGGCGCCCTTGTGGACGGCCTCCACCGCGTGCCAGCCGAACCGGGTGGCGAGCACCCGGTCGTACGCGGTCGGGGTGCCGCCGCGCTGGGTGTGGCCGAGGATCACCGGGCGGGCCTCCTTGCCGAGCCGGTGCTCCAGCTCGCGGGAGAGCTGGGTGGCGATGCCGGTGAACCGCTCGTGGCCGTAGATGTCCTTGCTGCCCTCTTCCCAGTGCATGGTGCCGGGCTCCGGCTTGGCGCCCTCGGCGCAGACCACGATCGCGAACTTCTTCTGCCGGTCGAACCGCTCGCGGACGACGTCGGTGAGCTTGTCGATGTGGAACGGGCGCTCCGGGACGACGATCGCGTGGGCGCCGGCGGCCATGCCCGCGTTGAGCGCGATCCAGCCGGTGTGCCGGCCCATGACCTCGACGACCATGACCCGCTGGTGCGACTCGGCGGTGGTCTTCAGCCGGTCCAGCGCCTCGGTGGCGACCGAGACGGCGGTGTCGAAGCCGAAGGTGACATCGGTGGCGGCGATGTCGTTGTCGATGGTCTTCGGCACTCCGACGATCGGCAGACCCGCGTCGCTCATCAGCTTGGCGGCCTTGAGGGTGCCCTCGCCGCCGATCGGGATGACCGCGTCCAGACCGAGGTCCGCGCAGTACCGCTTGGCGCGTTCGACACCGTCCCGCAGGTGGCTCGGCTGCACTCGCGAGGAGCCGAGGATGGTGCCGCCCTGGGCGAGGATGCCGCTCACCGAGTCCAGGGTGAGCGGGCGGTGGACGCCCTCCAGGAAGCCTCGCCAGCCGTCCTCGAACCCGATGATCTCGTCGCCGTGGTCGACCACCCCTCGGTGGACCACGGAGCGGATCACCGCGTTCAGGCCGGGGCAGTCACCGCCGCTGGTCAGCACTCCAATACGCATTGCTTTGCAACTCCCGAGCAGAACCGAGGAACGGCCGGACTACAGGCTGGGACGACGAACCGTCACCGTAGCGGCCCGCTCCCACGCCGTGATGGCGGGGAGATGACCGTGGAGTGAAGGACCGACCGATCCGGACAGAACGCCCGAAAACGGCCGTGCAGTCGAGCATACGACCCCTGCGTCCGGCCGGGCAGGAGTCGACGCGGGAGCGGCGCCGTCGGCGCCCCCGCGCGGAAGTGCAGCCTGCTGCCGAGGAGGGTGTGCAGCCGGCAGCCCCATTGTCGTACGTCCAGGCCCGCCTGTGGACCGGGTGACCGCATCGCGGGCACCCGGTCGGAGCGGGCCGGCGTACTACGCGGGGCGCGAAGTGGCCGTGATGCGCTCGGCGCGCAGCGCGTCGTACCAGGTGGTGTCGGCCGGCGGCAGGGCGTTCACGTCCAGTGCCAGCTTGATCAGCATGTCCGCGACCGCGGGGTTGCGGGCCATCACCGGGCCGTGCAGGTACGTCCCGAAGACGGTGTCCCGCCAGGCGCCCTCGGTGCCGTCCCCGGTGCCGTTGCCCCGGCCGGCGGTGACGTTGGCCAGCGGCTGGACGCCCTGGCCGAGGTGGGTGACGCCCTGGTGGTTCTCGAAGCCGGTCAGCTGCGGCAGGCCCAGGCGCGGGTCGACGTCGGCGAGCACGTCGCCGACGCAGCGGGCGCCCTCGCCGCGGGTGGTCCAGACGTCGAGCAGGCCGAGGCCCGGCTCGCGCTCGCCGAGGTCGTTCACGAACTCGTGGCCGAGGATCTGGTAGCCGGCGCAGACGGCGAAGATGATCGCGCCGTTCTCGGCGGCCCGGACCAGCCCGCTGTCGCCCCGCAGGCGCTCGGCGGCCAGCCGCTGCGGGCGGTCCTCGCCGCCGCCGATCAGGTAGATGTCGCCACTGGTGGGCACCGCCTGGTCGGAGCGGACGTCGATCCTGGTCACGTTGAGGTGGCGCTGGCGCGCCCGGCGCTCCACGACCAGGGCGTTGCCCCGGTCGCCGTAGGTGCTGAGCAGGTCGGGGTAGACCCAGACCACGCGCAGGCTGCTCTCACTCATCCTCGAAGGCCTTCCATCGTGAAGTGGGCTGCTGGGCTCGTCCGGCAGGAGTGGCCGGACCGGTCCCCGGGGCCGGACATCAGCCGGCCACGACCTTCCGCAGCTGCTGGAAGGCGGTGTAGTTGGCGATCGCCTCGATCCGGCCGGGCGGGGCCATCCGGACGGCCTGCTCCAGCGAGTCCACCACGTGGAACTGCAGCCCGGCGACCTCCAGGCGGACGGCGAGGTCCAGCTTGCGCTGGCCCATCACGAAGACGGGGTGCCCGGCGAGGCGCTCGTAGTCGACGTCCCAGAGCCACGAGGTGTCGGTGCCGTCGGCGTCGAGCGCGTTGACGGAGAGGATGACCGGCGCCGGCGGGCCGTCGATCAGCGAGAAGGTCTCCAGCCAGCCGGCCGGGTTCTTGGCCAGCAGCAGCCTGATGTCGCGGCCCTGGTACTGGACCACGTCGTAGCGGCCGGCGACGGCCGTCACCGACTGCATCCGCTCCAGCGCGACCTGCGGGGGGACCCCGAAGACGGCGGCGACGGCGGCGGAGCTGGTGGCGTTGGCCAGGTTGGCGCGACCGGGCAGCTGGAGCTGGATCGGCCAGGCGCCGCGCTGCGGGTCGATCACGTGGGTGCCCTGGAGCGCCCAGTGCGGGTTGGGGCGCCGGAAGCCGCAGTCCTGGCAGAACCAGTCGTCGCCGGGGCGCTGCATCACGCCGCCGCACGCGGGGCAGGACCAGGCGTCCTCCTTCCAGGCCTGTCCGGCGGCCACCCAGACCACCTTCTTGCAGGAGGAGGCGGCCCAGGTCACCAGCGGGTCGTCGGCGTTGGCGATGACCACGGCCTCGGTGTCCTGGAGGCCCTCGCGCCACTTCTCGGCCATCATCCGGGTCTCGGCGGCGCGGTCCAGCTGGTCGCGCGAGAGGTTGAGCAGCGCGATCGCCTTCGGGTGGGTGTCGCGGGCGACTCCGGCCAGGTACTTCTCGTCCACCTCGATGACGCCGAAGCGGGCGTCCGAGCCGCCGGCCAGGGCGGAGGTGATGCCGGCCGGCATGTTGGCGCCCAGGGCGTTGGAGACCACCGGGCCGGCGGCGCGCAGCGCCTCGGCGATCAGCCGGGTGGTCGTGGTCTTCCCGTTGGTGGCGCTGACCAGGACCACGTCTAGGTGGTCGGCGAGGGTGGCGAGCAGATCGGGGTCGAGCCTGAGGGCGATCTTGCCGCCGATCACCGAGCCGCTGCCTCGGCCCGCCTTCTGGGAGAGGGCGGCGGCCACCTTGCCGGCCGTGACCGCGATCTTGGCGCGGGCGGGCAGCGAGGCGTCGCGTGCGCCTGTGGGCTCCGATTCGGTGCCTGCCATGCTCAGTGGTTCCTCCTTGCTGCGGCACCGCCCGGGACCGGATAACGGGCCGTCGGGCGGCGGGGACGGGGCCAGCCTACCGACTCCGCCGCTCGGCTCGACGCTCCGGACCCCGTGCCGCCTGCTGCGACGGCGCCGGCTGCCTCGTCGGCGCCGTCCTGACGCGGCGTCAGGACGGGCGGTGTACGGAGGGGCCTTTCACTGCGGGGGACGCCTCGCCCGGCCGGCCGGTTCCCTTCGGGGGCGGCCGGCCGCCGGGCCCGCGGAGGTGTCCGCCGGGCCGGTCGGACCCGGGAACGCGACGGTCCGGACGGTGTGATCGCCGTCCGGACCGGTGATGCGGAGTGAGGATGTGGTGAAGAACCGATTACCTGCTCGGCCGGCTGGGCCAGGGGACGGGCAGCTCCTCGGCGGCCTCCGCCAGGTGCGCGGTGATCACCAGGGTGCCCTCCTCGACCTGGTAGTCCAGCGGCGCGGCCAGCTTGCGCATGGTGGCGATCAGCCCGGTGTTGGAGGAGTTGGTGACGGCGTACACCGTCTCCACCCCGGCCTCCATCGCCAGTGCGGCCATCCGCCGCATCAGGTCGAGCCCCAGCCCGCGCCGCTGCCAGTCGTCCTCGACCAGCACCGCGACCTCGGCGCTGGCGTCGTCCCACATCAGGTGGCCGAGGGCGACGATCCGCCCGTCGGCGGCCTCGACCGCGAGGGTCTGGCCGTGCCGGGCGTCCAGCAGGTGGTCCAGGTAGCGGTCGGCGTCCCGGACCGGGCCGTGGTAGCGCTTGCGCAGGGTCTCCGGGGAGCAGCGGTGGTGCATGGCCAGGGCCGCCTCGTGGTCGCCCGCGTCCGCGCGCCGGACGGTCAGGTCCGCCCCGGCGGGCAGCCTCAGCCGGGCCCGGACGTCCGGCACCCGGGGGCCGAGCAGGGTGTCCAGCTCGACCAGCGCCTGGGCCCGGGCGAACTCGGTCGGGGTGAACGGCAGGTGCGGGCGGCTGAGCTCGATGAGGTCGCCGGAGGGTACCGGCAGCCGCATCACGTGCCCGTCCACCCCACCGCCGCGCCGGGCCGCCCCCGGGTACTGCCGGATGGCGCACTGCCCGAACAGCCGGCGCAGCGCGATCGGCAGCTCGGCGGCGTCCAGCGCGGTGCGGGTCGCCAGCGCGAGGACGTGGGTGGGCACGTCCACCAGGTCGTGCGCGTCGGCCGGGTCGCTCCAGATGTCGTGCCCGCCGGCCCCCGCCACCAGCGCGGCCAGATCGGCCCGGGTGAGCGCGTGCGGCGCGCGGACGAAGAACTCGTCGACGGTGCCGTTCGGCAGCGGGTGGGACTGCATCGAGACGATGTTGACCTGCCGCTCGGCGAAGGCCGTGCAGACCCGGGCCAGGCTGCCGGGGGAGTCCTGCACCGTGGTGCGGACCCGCCAGAGCGTGGTCTGCTCGAAGTCGTGCAGCGGCCCCCGGAGCCCGTCCGGACCGGGCGCGGCCGGGGGCGCCGGCGCGTCCGGGGCCGGTGGACCGTGCAGATGGTGCCGGTGCGACCACCAGGTGTGGAACAGGGTCGTGGCGAGCAGCGCCACCGCGGACGCGGCGAGCACCACCGGGCCCTCCGGGCCGTGCACGACCATCTTGGCCACCAGGTCGGCGGCGGTCACCGAGAGGAAGATCGCGGCGAGTTCCACGGTGTCGCGGCGCCAGCGATGGGTTCTGGCGCCGCGCCGCTGGGCACGGGAGGGGGTCGGCGAGTGGTCGGCGCGGTCGGTCGTCGTCAGAGGCTCCGTGTGCTCCATGCCATCAATCTGCCGCTCCGGTGTTTCGCGATCACGAATCCCCCGTGACCTGTCGGTTAATGTCGGTGATTTCGCACGCTCGCCGCCGCACGCTGGCCGCCGGGGGCCGGGACCGGTGCGGTGAATCGCGCCCCTGGTCACCGGGGCTCGTGGGTGAGCAGGTCGGCCGCGGCCGACTTCACCTCGGTGAGCAGCAGGTCGAGGTCGGCCTCGGTGGTGTCGGCGTTGAGCAGGCAGGCGCGCAGCATCTCGTGGCCGTCGAGCCGGGCGCCGGTGACGAAGACCCGGCCGCGCCGCTGCACGGCCACCGGCAGCTCCCGGTTGAGCGCGTCCAGCGCCGCCGCGTCCAGTCCGGCGGCGCGGTGGCGGAACGCCACGATCGAGGTCTGCACCTCGGCCAGCAGCTCGAACTCGTCGTCCGCCTCGATGAGTTCCCCGAGGTGGCGGGCCAGAGCGGTGCAGCGGGCGATGTCCCGGGCGATGCCGTCGCGGCCCCGGTGGGCGATGGTGGCCCACACCTTGAGGGCGCGGAACGGGCGGGTCTGCTCGGTGCCGTACTCGGAGAACCAGCCGAGCGACCCGGCCGCCTCGTCGCGCAGATAGGACGGCACCAGGCTGAAGGTGGCGCGCAGCTCCTCGGTGTCGCGCACCAGCGCGCAGCCGCAGTCCACCGGGACGCCGAGCCACTTGTGCGGGTCGAGGGCGAGCGAGTCGGCCCGCTCCAGTCCGGCGTAGCGGTGGGCGATCAGCGGGTCCAGGACGCCGAAGGCCCCGTAGGCGCCGTCCACGTGCAGCCAGAGCCGCTGCTCGGCGCAGACGTCGGCGATCGGACCGAAGGCGTCCACGGCGCCGGTGCCGACCGTGCCGGCGGAGGCGACCACCAGGAACGGCAGCAGCCCGGCGGCCCGGTCGCGCTCGATCGCGGCACGCAGGGTGGCCGGGTCGAGCCGGCCGTCCGGTCCGGTGGCGACGGTGCGCAGGTGCCGGCTGCCCAGGCCGAGCAGCTCGGCGGCCTTGCGCACGCAGGAGTGCGTCTCGCCGGTGACGTACCCGACGAGGGGCGGCATTCCGGCGAGGCCGTCCTCGCGGACGTCCCACCCGGCCGCGCGGGCGGCCCGGTTGCGGGCGGCGGCCAGACAGACGATGGTCGCCATCGAGGTGCCCGAGGTGAGCAGGCCGCCGCCGGCCGGGTGGGGGAAGCCGACCAGCTCGGCGATCCAGCGGACCACGGCCCGCTCCAGGTGGACGTCGGCGTGGTCGCCGCCGGCCGAGCTGGGATTCATGGCGGAGGCGGCGAGGGTGGCGAGGACGCCGGCCGGTGCGGGGGCGGAGTTCACCCAGCCGAAGAAGCGCGGGTTGCCGTTGCCCATCGGATGGGGCAGCACGTCCGCGCCGATGGTGGCGAGCAGCTCGGTGAGCGGGCGGCCCGCCGCGGGCAGCGGCGCGTCCAGCAGGGTCTGCCGGGCGGCGTCGTCCATCGGCTGCCAGACCGGGCGGTCGGGCAGCTCGGCGAGGTAGTCGCCGACCAGGTCGGCGGCGGCGTGCGCGGCGGCGCGGAAGTCCTCGGAGGTCACGGCGGGCTCCAGGTGGTGCAGGGCCTGGTGGCGCGGCGTCCTCGGCGCACCCGGGTCGGCCCGATCCTACGAAAGCGGGCCCGCGCCGTGCGGCGCGGGCCCGCTCTTCGGGACGGTCGTCGACCCGGGACGGTCGCCGGCCCGGGGGAGCCGTCAGTCCAGGGAGGCGGAGAGCCCACTGGCCGAGCGGCAGTAGCCCTGCATCTCCTTGTTCGTGATCTTGGCGCAGAGCCGGCCGGCCGCGCCGCCGTCCGTGTAGTTGACCGTGTAGTAGCTGACCAGGCCCTCGGCGCAGGCCTTGCGCTGCCAGCCGTCGGCGGCGGTCGCGCACTGCTGGGCGGCCCAGTCCTCGCGGTCCAGGTTGTACTTCATGGTCCGCGAGCCGACGCCCCGGCTGCAGTCCACCGCGCCGCCGCTCGCCTTGCCGTTCAGGCACCACTTCAGTGCCTCGCCGTACACCTCGGGGTGGTTCGGGTAGTCGTGCGAGGAGAGGAAGAAGGTCGGCGCGTAGAAGTAGCAGGCGGACTGGTACAGGGCCGGCTGGTCCTTGCACGGGTAGAGCGGGTCCTGGGCGAGCTTGTCGGCGGGCAGGTTCGCCTTCGCCTTCTCGTCCTCCTCGTCCGGGCCGAAGAGCTGCATGAACAGGCCCTCCGAGCAGCGGATCCGGTTCTGGTCGGTGGTGAACTTCTGGCACAGGTCGCGGGCCTTGGCCACATCCTGCTTGGCGACGAACATCGTGCCGTGGCCGACGCCGTGGATGCAGGGCCCGCTGTTCTTCGGCGCGCAGAGCTTCAGCAGGTCGACCTCGGGCTGCGCGGAGGCGTTCAGCATCTCCTCGACCGCGCCGTGCAGGTAGCCGGCCGCGCAGGTCTCGTGCGGGAAGGAGATGACCTTCTGGAAGTCGGCGTTGTACCGCTTGACCGCCTCGTGCCCGAGCTCGTGCGCGATCGGGTGGCAGAACCGGACGGTGTACGGCAGCTGCTTGGTGATCCGGTCGAGGTCGGCCAGCGCGACGCCCGGGTCGGAGGCCTGCATCTCGGCCATCATCTTGTTGCGCAGTGTCGAGCGGGTCCACACCGCCGGGTCGCCGGTCGGGGTGGCGCTCGCGCCGGCCGGCGTCGCGCCGCCGGCCGGAGGTGTGCCCGAGCCCGCCGTACCGGCCGCCGCCGGGGCGGTCGCCGAGGCGCTCGTCGCGGGCGTCCAGTCGGTGACGGCCACCGACCCGAGGCCCAGGACTCCCAGCAGGAGCGCGGTGAGAATCGCGAATGCTCGCGGCTGCATGACGGAGATCCCCCGGCGGATCGAGGTGGACGGTTAGCTCCCCATCCTGACGGCACGGGGGCGGGATTCCGCGTTTTGGGCAGCCATTCGGGAGGTGTCGGCGACGCTATCGCACGTCGTACGCGCTCAACGAGGCGGGATGGCCGGGGGTCACCACCCGGACGGCGGCACCCGGCCGCCGCCGTCCGGGGATGCCGTCCGGAGATGACGGGCGTTCACAGTTCCAGGGACACCTGGTACTCGGTCAGCCAGGCGTTGAGGTCCAGCGCCAGGTCGGTGCCGAGCCGCACGGACTGCGGGTCGGTGTCCGGGGCGAGCGCGTCGGCGAGCGCCCGGCGGTCCAGCAGGCCGTGGACGGGGGCGCCCGGGTCGGCGGCCAGTTCGGCGAGTTCGGCCCGGAGCAGCGCCGGGTAGCGCGGGTCCTGGACGACGGGGTAGGGGGCCTTCGCCCGGTCGGCGATCTCGGCCGGCAGCAGATCGCGGACGGCGGCCCGCAGCAGGCTCTTCTCCCGGCCGTCGAAGCTCTTCATCGCCCACGGGGTGTTGAAGACGTACTGCACCAGCCGGTGGTCGCAGAACGGCACCCGGACCTCCAGGCCGTTGGCCATGCTCATTCGGTCCTTGCGGTCCAGCAGGATGCAGACGAAGCGGGTGAGGTTGAGGTAGGAGATCTCGCGCATCCGCCGCTCCACCGGGTCGGCGTGGGGCAGGTGCGGGACTTCGGCCAGCGCCTCGCGGTAGCGGGCCCGCCGGTACTCGCGCACGTCGAGCTTGCCGATCAGGCCCCGGTCCAGCAGCTGCTCGCGCGGGCCGGTGCCGGCGCCGCCGAGCTGGGTCACCGCGCCGATCCAGGGGAAGTCGTCGGCGGCGACGAGCTTCGGGTCGTGGTACCAGCGGTAGCCGCCGAACAGCTCGTCGGCGGACTCGCCGGACAGTGCCACCGTGGACTTCTCGCGCACGCCCCGGAAGAGCAGCAGCAGCGAGACGTCCATGTCGCCGAAGCCGCCCGGCGCGTCCCGGGCCCGCAGCGCGGCGGCCCGCTGCGCCGGATCGGTGAGCGCGGCGGCGGCGAGCTCGATGACGCTGTGGTCGGCGCCGACGTGCCGGGCCAGCATCCGGGCGTACGGGCCGTCCGGGGTGGAGCGGACCTCGTCGGCCCGGAAGTGCTCGCTCTGGCCGGCGAAGTCGAGGGCGAAGGAGCGCACCGGGCCGGCGCCGGCCGTGCGCAGGGCCCGGGCGGCGATGGCGGTGACGGCGCTGGAGTCGAGCCCGCCGGAGAGCAGCGAGCAGAGCGGCACGTCCGCCTCCAGCTGGCGGTGGACGATGTCCTCCAGCAGGGCGCGGACGGTGGCGACGGTGGTGTCCAGGCTGTGGGTGTGCTCGCGCGCCTCCAGTGCCCAGTACCGCCGGTCCGAGACGCCCTGGCGGCGCACCCGGACCACGTGGCCGGGCCGCACCTCGGCGGTGCCCCGGTAGACGGTGCGGCCGGGGGTCCTGGTGACGGCGAGAAGCTCGCGCAGCCCGTCCAGGTCGACCACCGGCCGGACGTCCGGGTGGGCCAGGACGGCCTTCGCCTCGGAGCCGAAGACCACACCGTGCGGCGTCCGGAAGTAGTGCAGCGGCTTGACGCCCATCCGGTCGCGGACCAGCAGCAGCTCCTCGCTGCGGGAGTCCCAGAGGGCGAAGGCGAACATGCCGTTCAGTCGCTCGGCCAGCTCCTCGCCCCACTCCAGGTAGGCGTGCAGCACCACCTCGGTGTCGCTGCGGGTGCGGAACCGGTGACCGGCCGCCTCCAGCTCGGCGCGCAGTTCGCGGTGGTTGTAGACCTCACCGCTGTAGCTGAGGGCGGCCAGCACGCGGCCGTCGTGCTCGGCGGTCATCGGCTGGGCGCCGCCCTCGACGTCGATCACGGCGAGGCGGCGGTGGCCGAGTGCGGCGTGCCGCTCCAGGTGGGCTCCGCCGGCGTCCGGACCGCGGCAGAGCTGGGTCCGCGTCATCGCGTCGAGCACTGGACGTTCGGCCGTGAGGTCGCGCTCGAAGTCGACCCATCCGGTGATCCCGCACATCAGCAAGCCTCCGGTCTTCCGCTACGCATCTCCGATGCGTATGCGGAGTGTCACGCTACGTGGCGAACGGGTGGCGCGACAAGGGTGTGTCGGTGGGGTGGCGAACGGGTGCCGCGCGCCGGTGGCGGCCCGCCACCCGGACGCGCGGCGCCTCGTTCTGGGCCGAATGTCTCAAGACCTGCCCGAAATCGGGCAGGATCTTTGATCTCGACCTCTCCTCCGGCCTAGGCTCCCGATTCGTGTCCAGCTCACCCGGCCCCTCACACCCTCACGAAGACCTGCTCGCCCACCTCACCCGGACCAGCCCGCTCGGGCCCCGCGAGGCGGCGCGGGTGGTGGCGGAGGTGCTGGCGTACTTCTCCGAGACGACCGAGGAGTACGTTCGCCGCCGCCACGGCGAGCTGCAGGCACGCGGCCTGACCAACGAGAAGATCTTCGCCCGGCTGGCCGAGGAACTGCCCGCCCGACGCGTCGCGGCGCCCGGGCTCTCGGCCCGCCAGCTGCGCCGGATCGTCTACGGCTGACCGTCGTCGCCCTCGTCCTCCCCGTTAAGGAGTCCCCCCAGATGTGCGGAATCGTGGCCTACATCGGCCCCAAGGACGCGACCCCCTTCCTCCTGGAGGGCCTGGCCCGGCTGGAGTACCGCGGCTACGACTCGGCCGGCGTGGCCGTCACCGGCCGCACCGGGGGCCTCAAGGTCCGCAAGGTCAAGGGCCGGGTCGCCGACCTCGCCGCGGTCGTGCCCGCCCGGTTCAAGGGCGGCACCGGCATCGGGCACACCCGCTGGGCCACCCACGGCGTGCCCAGTGACGCCAACGCCCACCCGCACCTGGACAACGCCGAGCGCATCGCCGTCGTCCACAACGGCATCATCGAGAACGCCGACGAGCTGCGGGCCAAGCTGGCCGCCGACGGCGCCGTCTTCCGCTCCGAGACCGACACCGAGGTGCTCGCCCACCTGATCGCCGCGCACGCCGCGGAGGGCGCCGAGCTGGAGGACGCGGTGCGCGCCGCGCTCGGCAAGGTCGTCGGCACCTACGGGATCGCGGTGCTCGACGCGGAGCAGCCCGACCGGATCGTGGTCGCCCGCAACGGCAGCCCGATCGTGCTCGGCATCGGCGAGAAGGAGATGTTCGCCGCCTCCGACGTCTCCGCCCTCGTCCGCTACACCCGCCAGGTCGTCCACCTGGAGGACGGCGAGCTGGCCACCGTCCGCGCCGACGGCTTCCGCACCTTCACCGAGGACGCCCGCACCACCCACCGCCAGCCGTCCACCGTGGACTGGGAGATCGACTCCTACGACACCGGCGGCTACGAGCACTTCCTGCTCAAGGAGATCCACGAGCAGCCCGGTTCGGTCGAGCGGACCCTCGGCGGCCGGCTGGACGAGCGGTTCGCCACCGCGCACCTCGGCGGTCTCAACCTGGACGCCCGTGAGCTGCGCGAGATCCGCCGGGTCAAGATCCTCGGCTGCGGTTCGGCCTACTACGCCGGCGAGATGGGCGCCCAGTTGATCGAGGAGCTGTCCCGCATCCCCGCCCACAGCGAGCCCGCCTCGGAGTTCCGCTACCGCAACCCGGTGATCGAGGCGGACACCCTCTACGTGGCGGTCAGCCAGTCCGGCGAGACCTACGACACGCTCGCCGCCGTCCAGGAGATCAAGCGCAAGGGTGGGCGGGTGCTCGGCGTGGTCAACACCGTCGGCAGCGCCATCGCCCGCGAGTGTGACGGCGGCATCTACCTGCACGCCGGGCCGGAGATCTCGGTCGCCTCCACCAAGGCCTTCACCTCGACGGTGGTCGCCTTCGCGCTGCTCGCCCTGCACTTCGGCCGCATCCACGACCTCTCGCCCGCCGACGGCCGCCGGATCGTGGCCGGCCTGAAGGCGCTGCCGGACCAGATCCGGGAGGTCCTCGCGCAGAGCGAGGCGATCGCGGAACTCGCGGGCGAGTACGCCGAGTCCGAGGGCATGATGTTCATCGGCCGGGTCCGTGGCTATCCGGTGGCCCGCGAGGGTGCGCAGAAGCTTAAGGAGATCTCCTACGTCCACGCCGAGGCCTACCCCGCCAGCGAGCTGAAGCACGGCCCGCTCGCGCTGATCAGCCCCGAGCTGCCGACCGTCGCGCTGGTGCCGGACGACGAGCTGCTGGACAAGAACCTCACCACGCTCGGCGAGATCAAGGCCCGTTCCGGCCGCGTGCTGGCCGTCGCCCACCGCCGGCCCGAGGCCAAGCTCGCCGACCACTGCATCCTGGTGCCCAAGAGCGAGCCGGAGCTGGACCCGCTGCTCCTCAACATCCCGCTCCAGCTGCTGGCCTACCACGCCGCCGTGGCCCTGAAGCGCGACGTCGACAAGCCGCGGAACCTGGCGAAGAGCGTGACCGTCGAGTAGCGGTCACCCGGCCGCGTGGAGCCGGCCGCCCAGGGCGCAGCCGTGCGCCCCGGGCGGCCGTCACCGTTGCGGTGGCTGCCTCCGGCGGCTTCCTCCGCGGCGGGGCGCGCCGGGCGTTTCGGCCCGCAGATGATTGACTTTGCCAACCATCTCGGCTTACTGTCGACAGAAGCTTGATGTTATCAACTATCGAGCGCATCAAAATTTCCTGTCGGGAGTACTGTCATGAAGGCCTTCACCGATTCCGACCCCGCCGCCGTCGTCGCCGGCCTGCGCGCCGCGTTCGCGAGCGGCCGGACCCGCCCGGTCGCCTGGCGCCGCGAGCAGCTGGGCGCCCTGCGCGCGCTGCTCACCGAGCGGAGTGAGGAGCTCCTCGCGGCGCTCCGCGCCGACCTCGGCAAGGGCCCCGCCGAGGCGTACCGTACGGAGATCGCCTTCACCCTCAATGAGCTCGACCACACCGTCCGGCACCTGGACGAGTGGCTGAGCCCGCGGCCGGCCGACGTCCCGGAGGCGTTCCGGCCGGCCACCGCCCGGGTGGTCCGGGAGCCGCTCGGCGTGGTGCTGGTGATCGCGCCCTGGAACTACCCGCTCCAGCTGGCCCTCGCGCCGGTGGTGGGCGCACTGGCGGCCGGCAACGCCGTCCTCGTGAAGCCCAGCGAGCTGGCCCCCGCCACGTCCGCGGCGCTGGCCGAGCTGATCCCGCGCTACCTCGACCCGCAGGCCGTCGCCGTCGTCGAGGGTGCGGTGCCCGAGACCACCGCCCTGCTGGAACAGCGCTTCGACCACATCTTCTACACCGGCAACGGCGCGGTCGGCCGGATCGTGATGACCGCGGCGGCCCGCCATCTGACCCCGGTGACCCTGGAGCTGGGCGGCAAGAGCCCGGTGGTGGTCGACCCGGGCACCGACCTGCGGGTGACGGCGCAGCGGCTGGCGGCCGGCAAGTTCCTCAACGCCGGCCAGACCTGCGTGGCCCCCGACTACGTCCTCGCCGTGGGCGGCACCGGACCGGCCCTGGCCGAGCACCTGGCGCAGGCCGTCCGCGCGCTCTACGGCGAGGACCCGGCCGCCCACCCCGAGTACGGCCGGATCGTCAACACCCGCCACTTCGACCGCCTCGCCGCGCTGCTCGGCGACGGCCGCGTGGTCACCGGCGGCGGCCACGACCGCGCCACCCGCTTCATCGAGCCCACCGTGCTCGCCGAGGTGGACCCGGACGCGCCGGTGATGCGCGAGGAGATCTTCGGCCCGGTGCTGCCGGTGCTGGAGGTGGCCGATCTGGACGAGGCGATCGCGTTCATCACCGGCCGGGAGAAGCCGCTCGCCCTCTACGCCTTCACGGAGTCGGAGACGACCAAGCGGCGGCTCGCCGAGGAGACGTCCTCGGGCGCCCTGGTCTTCGGCCTGCCGGTGTCCCATCTGGCGGTGCCGGAGCTGCCGTTCGGCGGCGTCGGGGAGAGCGGCATGGGCAACTACCACGGCGAGTACTCGCTGACGACGTTCAGCCACGCCAAGGCGGTGCTCGACAAGCCGCTGGGCTGAGCCCGGCGCCCCGGCGCCCGGTGCGGGTGCGGCCCTCCGGGGCGGCGCCCGCACCGGCCGCGCGGCCCCGGCGGGGCGGGCCGCGAACGCGTGCGAAAAAGAACGCCGTTCCGCGTCGGCACCTGCTACAGTCGATGTCAGTTGCAGTTTTGGTTCCCATGAACTTTGTGTGCGCCTGCCGGTTGTAACCGCTGGCGCATTTTGTTTGTCCGGGATTTTCCTCGGGTGGGCCTCATCGCGGCGACGCGGGACTTCGCGAGGTGCGAAGCTCCGGAATTGCCCTTTCAAGGAGAATTTTTATGGCTAATGGCACTGTGAAGTGGTTCAACGCGGAGAAGGGCTTCGGCTTCATCGAGCAGGAGGGTGGCGGCCCGGACGTCTTCGCCCACTACTCGAACATCAACGCCCAGGGCTTCCGTGAGCTGCTCGAGGGCCAGAAGGTCGAGTTCGACGTCACGCAGGGCCAGAAGGGCCCGCAGGCGGAGAACATTCGCCCCCTGTAGTACGAACCGCTGCTCGGCCCTCGGCTGATCAGCACGGGCCTGCACTGCGCTTCACGCGCGGTGCAGGCCTTTCGGCGTCTCCGGGCTCCTCGGCGCCCCGGGCCCCTCCGCGGGTTCGGCCGGCCCGGCGGGATGGCCCGACTGGCGGCCCGTCGGGCCGTGGACGGCCGACGGGCCGCCAGTCGAGGGCCGACGCCGCGCCCGTCGGACCGGAAGGGCCACGGCGCCGGGGCCGGCCGGGACGAAAGCGGCCGGGCCGGGACCCTGCCTCCGCCGGGGCCGGTCCGTTAACCTGGCGGTATGTCGAACCCGGATCCGTTGCTCGTCAGTATCACCACGATGGTGGAGTCGACGGGCAGTAATCAGATGCCGATCACCGTGGTGGTCCCCGGCGCGGTCATCACCGGGCGGCTCGCCGCCGAGACCGTCTGGCGTGAGCGAGTCGCCGAAGTGCTGGAAGCGTCCGAGCACCTCAAACCGTTCGCGCCGCTCTTCGCCGACGAGGTGGCTCCCGCCGACGCCCCGGTGACGCATCTTCACCTGCACCTGGCCAAGATCCTGCAGGGCAGCTTCGGCCTCCCGCACACCGGCGGGATGTACCGCATCGCCATCGAGGACGTCAGCAGTTGGACCCTGGGGGACCTCAGCTACTCGGACCAGTGACCTGACCGGGCCCCGCCGTCCTCAGCGGACCGCCTCGGCGGCTCGCAGGACGGCGGCGGCCAGGCGGTGGTTCTCCGGCGCACCGCCGCCGCCCCCGGGGCTGAAGCTGCGGCGGGTGTAGCCGTAGGCCACGCCGCTGCGCGGATCGGCGAACGACTGGGCGCCCACCGCGCCGCTGTGCCCGAAGGCGTCCGGCCCCAGGAAGGGGTAGCGCGAGCTCTGCGCCTCGAAGCCGAGGCCGAAGTGGTCGCGCTCGCCGGTGACCAGGTCGACGCCGGCCGTCCGGACCGGGCCGAACTCGGCGACCGTCTCCGGGGTGAGCAGCGGTGGCCGGCCGTCGAGCCCGAACGCGGCCGCCGCGTACAGCGCCGCCAGGCCGCGGGCGTTGCCGAAGCCGCCGGCGGAGGCCGGGCCGAGGGCGTGGACCGCGCGGGTGCCGGCGAACTCCACCAGGTCGGTGGGCGGGGTGGCGTTCAGGTTGAAGGCGATCCCGGTGAGGCTGTCCGGGGCGGGCGCCGGGCCGGCCGCGGCCTGCTGCTCCGGGGTGGGACGGGCGGCCAGCACCGGCAGGTAGCGCGGCTCCAGCCCGGCCGGCAGACCGAAGTGGAAGTCGAGCCCGAACGGCGCCCGGATCCGCTCCTCGTAGCACTCCTGGATCGACCGGCCGGTGCGGCGGCGCACCACCTCGCCGGTGAGCGCGGCGATCACGAAGGCGTGGTAGCCGTAGGCCGTTCCGGGCTCCCAGTACGGCTTCTGGCGGGCCAGCCGGGCGGCGAGCCGGCGGTCGTCCGCCAACTCCCCAGTGCTGAAGCCGCCGTCGACGCCGATCAGCCCGGCCCGGTGCTCCAGCATCTGCCGCAGGGTGATCCCGGCCTTGCCCTCGGCCGCGAACTCCGGCCAGTCTCGGGCGACTTCCTCGTCCAGGTCGAGCACGCCCTCCTGTACCAGCAGTGCCACCACCAGGTGGGCGGCGCCCTTGGCCGAGGAGTAGAGGGCGAGCAGCGAGCTGCCCGTCATTCCCTCGCCGGTCCAGAGGTCCACCACCGGGCGTCCGTCCAGGCGGGCGGCCAGCTGGGAGCCGCCACTGCCCGGATCGGCGGCCGCGACGGCGGCGAACTCCGCGCGCACCGCCTCGAATCCAGGTGCGACACTGCCATGGACGGTGGTACTGCTCGACATTGGTCCCCCGGGGCCTCGGACGTGGTCAGGCCTTGATCATCGGCCTGTCGAGGCGTCAACCACGGGTGCGCCGGGCGAATTCCTGAGGGCGGGGGTGGGGGGCCGGAGGCGAGGGCGGGCGAAGGCGGGGTGGGTCCGGGGGCCGTGCGGCTGCGGCTCAGTCGGCGGTGCGCCGAGCGGCCAGTGTGTTCAGCAGCGCGGCGCCGCGTTCGGCGTCGTCGACGCTGACCGCGAACTCCGCCCCCGTGCGCGGGTGGATGACCAGGCAGTCGCCGCGCCGGAGCATCACGGTGGTGCCCAGCCCGCTCAAGCGGTAGCCCCAGCCGCCGACCTGGGCGGGGGTGCGCTGCTCGACGCGGGCCGACTCGATGGCCTGGATCGGCCAGCGCCGGACCGGCCAGCCGGCGGGGCCGAAGGCGACCTCCAGGCCCTTCGGAGTCACCCGGGCCTGGACGGAGGAGCAGCCGAGCACCACCCCGGCGACGACGGTCAGCGGGGCGACGACCGCCCAGGGCGCGCCGATCAGACCGCCGGCCGCGGCGATCGCCGCGGCCGCCGCGACCAGCCCGAGGGCGGCGGCGGTCAGTTGGAGCCAGGGGTTGGTCGTCCAGGAGAGCCAGACGAACCGCTCGCCCGCCGGCACGTCGAGCACCGGGCCGGGGGCCGGGGCCGGGGCGGCCGCCGCGCCGCGTCGGCCGGCCAGCAGGCCCAGCAGGCCCGCGAGCGCCGCGGTGCCCAGGGTGAGGGCGACCGCCGGGCCCACGGTGGCGGCCTCGGTCCAGTCGGTCCGGTCCAGGTTGGCGTGCACGATGGACGCCTGCGCGCCGGTGAGCAGGACGCCGGTGAAGAGCAGCACCGCGCCGTACCAGGCCCGCACCGGCCCGGTGGCCCGCCGGGCGGTCAGGGCGAGGATCAGCAGCAGCGCCGTCCAGAGCAGGGCGGGGAAGAGCGGCACCGCCCAGAACGGCATCGAGCCGTCCGGTCGGTCGCCGCCCCAGTGGGTGGCCACCCGGTCGGGCAGCCGGTCGCCCGCGCCCAGCGGCAGTACGACCAGTGCCGCCAGGACGCCGGCCGCCCAGGCCGCCGCGCTCCACCGTGCTCCACGATTCCGGTTCCCCCCGCCGCTCACGGCAGCCTCCTGATCAGTTCGACGAGATCGGCCCTGCTGTACCCCAGGCGGGCTGCCTCGGCGACCAGCACCGCCGCCTGTTGCAGCAGTTCGGCCCGTTGGTCGGCGCCGCCCGCGACGGTCACGCCCCGGCCCCGGCGGAACTCCAGCACCCCTTCGTCGCGCAGGGCCCGCAGGCCCCGCAGGACGGTGTTGGCGTTGACGCCCAGCGCGCGGGACAGCTCCCGGGCGGGTGGCAGCCGGTCGCCCGGTGCGCACTCGCCCTCGGCGATCGCGCGCCGGATCGCGCCGGCGACCTGCTCGTGCAGGGGGCGACCGTCCGCGAGGTCCAGTTTGAGCAACATGATGACATCGACAGTAGCACCATCGGGGGAGGGGCCGACCGCTCCCGGACGGCTCCGGAGGCGGCCGGCTGAGCGGTTCGCCCGGCCCGCGACGCACGCGGCTCAGCGGGCCCCGGAGGCCCGGCAGAACACGCGGCCCGGTGGTGCGACCGGCTCAGTAGTCCACGCTGGGAGCGGCCGCCGTGGTGCCCAGGTCCGGGGTGTCGCGGAGCTCGACCGCGTCGGCGTGGGTCTCCAGTTCGAGCAGGATCAGCTCGTTGCGGCCCGGGCGCCACAGCGGGCCCGGCGCGTACAGCGTGCGCTGCGGGCCCTGCCGGGTGTAGCGGCCGAGCAGGAAGCCGTTCAGCCAGAGCAGGCCCCGGCCCCAGCCCGGGAGGGCGACGAAGGCGTCGGCGGGAGTGTCCAGCACGGCCTCGAAGCGGTGGAACACCGGGTCCCCGTCCTCGGCCGGTGCGGCGTCCTCGTCGAAGGCGAGCGGGCCGAGGTCGGTCAGCGGGAGCGGGCGGATCTCCCAGCCGAAGAGGCGCTGCGGGCCGTGCGAGACGCCACGGCCGATGCCCTTGCGGTCGTCGAGCTGCGGGCCGTAGTTCACCCGGCCGAGCGCCTCCACCAGGATGTCCAGCGTCACGCCGGCCGGTCCGGTCGCCAGTGGCAGCGTCTCGCCGGGCGCGTTGCGGTCCAGGACGCCGAGCGGCACCCCGTCGGCGAAGACGTGGGCACGGTCGCCGATGCCGTCGATCCGCAGCGGCATGGCGGGGCGCGGGCCGGGGACCCGGGTGCGGTAGTGGATCAGGCCGAGGGACTGGCCGACCTTCTCCATCGGCTCCGGCGCCGCACTGCGCAGCGGCGCGGACAGCGCGTCGAGGGCGGCCGACAGGCGGACGCGGCCGGTCGGCGTCCCGAGCCGCTGCGGGACGATGCGCGGGGCGGGCTCCGGCAGCGGCCCGTCGGGCAGCGGGGCGTAGGTGGCGATGACGGACCGGAACGCGTGGAACTTCTCGGTCAGTTCGCCCGCCTCGCCGATCGGCGCGTCGTAGTCGTAGCTGGTGGAGGTGGGCTCGTAGCCGGCGTCGTACGGGTGGGCGCCGAAGTGGTTGGCGCCCGCCCAGAAACCGAAGTTGGTGCCGCCGTGCGCCATGTACAGGTTGACCGAGGCGCCGGTCGCGAGGAGGTCGTCGAGGGCCCGGGCCGACTCCTCGGGGTCGCGGACGTGGTGCGGCCCGCCGACCCGGTCGAACCAGCCGATCCAGAACTCCATCGCCGCCAGCGGCCCCTTCGGCTGGTGGCGGCGCAGTACGGCGAACCGCTCGGCGGGCCGCGACCCGAAGGTGGCGGTGGCCAGGTGCCCGGGGATCGTGCCGCCCTGCTGCATGACGTCCTCGGCACCGTCCGCGGTGAAGAGCAGGCAGTCCACGCCCCGGCCGAGCAGGCCGTCGCGCAGGTGGGCCAGGTAGCCGGCGTCGTTGCCGTAACTGCCGTACTCGTTCTCGACCTGGACGGCGACCATCGGGCCGCCGCGGCTCGCCAGCAGCGGCAGGATCTCGGGCACCACGGCGTCGAACCAGCCGTCCACCTCGGCCAGGAAGGCCGGGTCGGCGCAGCGCAGCCGCAGTCCGTCGACGGCGAGCAGGCGGGCCGGGAAGCCGCCGAACTCCCACTCCGCGCAGATGTACGGGCCGGGGCGCAGGATCACGTCCAGGTCGTTCGCCTGCGCCAGCGCGGCGAACCGGGCGATGTCCCGCCAACCGGTGAAGTCCACCTCGCCGGAGGGCAGTTCGTGGAAGTTCCAGGGGATGTAGGTGTCGACGGTGTTGGCGCCCATCGCGCGCAGCCGACGCAGGCGGTCGTCCCACAGATCGGGGTGGACGCGGAAGTAGTGCAGGGTGCCGGAGATGATCCGGTGCGGTGCGCCGGCGCGGCGGAATCCGGTGTCGTCGTAGTCGAGCATGAGGACCTGCCTTCGGGGGAACGCGGTGGGACCGCGGTGTGCCGGACGAGGGTCGGTGGGCAGACGGTCGGTGGACGGCCGTTGGACGGTCGATCTTTGGGAGCCTACTCGGGGCCGCCCGGGGGCCCGGCGGGGCCATGGCCGGCGGGGCAGCGGGCAGCGAGGCAGTGGGTCGGCGGGGCCACGGCCGGCGGGGCTACGGGGTGACCGGGTGGCCCGGCTGCCGGAGGTCGGCCGGCCAGGGCGGGTTGGGGCCGGCGACCGAACAGGTCAGGGCGGCCACCCGGGCGGCGAAGCGGCAGGCGTCGTGCACCTCGTCCGCGGTCAGCCCGTCGAGCCGGCCGCCGAGGCGGCCGATCCCGCCGAGGTGGTGCAGCAGACCGCCGGTGAAGGCGTCGCCCGCGCCGATGGTGTCGACCACGACGGTCTCGGGCGCGGCGACGGTCAGCCGCTCGCCGTCCAGCGAGGCGAGCGCGCCCCGGCTGCCCAGGGTGATCACGACCAGTCGGACACCGGCCAGGTGCCAGGTGTCGCAGGCGTGTTCGGGAGTGACCCCGGGGAGCAGGAGGTCGAGGTCCTCCGCGCTCAGCCGTAGGATGTCGGCGGCCTCGCACCAGTGCGGGAGCCGGGACCGGTAGACCGCCGGATCGACCAGCAGCGGACGCACGTTGGGGTCGATCGAGACGGTCGGGCGGCCGGGCGCCAGGGTCAGCAGGTCCTCGATGCGGGGGCCGCCGGGCTCGCGCACCAGGGCGAGCGAACCGGTGTGCAGACAGCTCACGCCGGCCAGTGGAAGGGCGGCGAGCTCGGCCGGCGTCCAGGCCCAGTCGGCGGTGCCCTCGGCGTGGAACGAGTAGCGGGCCTGGCCCAGTTCGTCGACGGTGGCGATGGCCAGGGTGCTGGACTCGGCCGCGTCCACGCAGCCGGCGAGATCGACGCCGGACGAGTCGAGGTGCTGCCGGAACAGGTGGCCGAAGGGATCGGCGGAGATCCGGCCGAGGAAACGGGTCGGGGTGCCCAGCCGGGCCAGCGCGACGGCGGTGTTGGCGGGGCCGCCGCCGGGCAGGACGCGCAGCGCCAGTTCGCCGGGGCGCGGCTCGGCGGAGGAGTCGGCGAACGCGTCGGCGAACGCGTCGGCGACGCACTCGCCGAGGACGGCGACCGGGAGTCGGGCCATGACGACCGCCTTCGGGGGAGGGTTCGCGGTGGAGGTGCCACGGGCTGTTCCGGGGCACCTCAGGGTACTTGGGGGCGGCGGGCGGGCCCGGCCCGCCCGAGCCCGCCCGGAGCGGCCCGGGGGCGAAGGCCCGTACGCCGCAGGCGGGTTCGGCACTCGGGGTCGCGGCTCGGCCGCCCGGCCGTCCGGTGGGGTGTCCGGCCGGGCGGCGCGCGCCTAGACTGCGGAACTCTCGCGGTATTACCGACCGGTAGGGATGGGGAGTTCGGATGGCCGAGGAGCGGGTCCACGCGTTCGGGGACGACGCGCTGGGGGAGCACGACGCGGTCGCGCTGGCGGGGCTGGTACGGGCCGGTGAGGTCGCTCCCGGCGAACTGGCCGCCGCCGCGGCGGCGCGCGCCGCGCGGGTCGACGCGGCGCTGGCGCCGGTCGCGTTCGCGTCCTACGGGCGGCCGCGAACCGGCCCGGCCGGCGAGGGGGCCCCGCTGTACGGGGTCCCGAGCTACCTCAAGGACAACGTGGACCTGAGGGGGATGCCCACCGGGCAGGGGAGTTCGGCGTTCCGTGCCAAGCCCGCACGGCGCGACGCCGGCTTCGCCGAGCAGTTCCTGAGCACCGGTCTGGCGGTACTGGGCAAGACCAGGATGCCGGAGTTCGGCCTCAACGCCTCGACCGAGTTCGCCGAGGCCCGGCCGGTGCGCAATCCGTGGCGGACCTCGCACTCGCCAGGGGCGTCCTCCGGTGGAGCGGCCGCGCTGGTGGCGGCCGGCGTCGTGCCGATCGCGCACGCCAACGACGGCGGCGGCTCGATCCGGATCCCGGCGGCCTGCTGCGGCCTGGTCGGCCTGAAGCCGACGCGTGGCCGGCTGGTGGCCAACGACCAGGGCCGCCGGCTGCCGATCGACCTGGTCACGGACGGCGTGGTGACGCGCTCCGTCCGGGACACGGCCGCCTTCTTCGCCGCCGCCGAACTCCACCACCGCAACCCGGCGCTGCCCCCGCTGGGACTGGTGGAGGGGCCGGGCGACCAGCCGTTGCGGGTCGGGCTGGTGGTGGACTCCCCGCTTGCGGTCACCGACGGGCCGACCCGGCAGGCGGTCGAGCGGACGGCGGCCCGGCTGGAGGCGATGGGGCACAAGGTCACGCCCGCGACGCTGCCGTTCGGCGAGGACTTCTCCCGCGACTTCACGCTCTACTGGGGCTGTATCGCCTTCATGATCGCCTCGACCGGCCGTCTGCTGTTGGACCCGGGCTTCCAGGCCAGGAAGCTGGACGGCCTGACCACCGGTCTGCGGCGCCGCTTCCACCGCGAGTTCCTCCGCACGCCCGGGGTGCTGCGCCGGCTGCGGCAGGCGGAGGCGGCCTACGGTGGGCTGTTCCGCGAGCACGACGTGATCCTCTCGCCGGTGCTGGCCCATGTGGCGCCGCCGATCGGACACTTGAGCCCGAACGTGGCGTTCGACGAGCTGCTGGAGCGGTTGGGCCGCTATGTGGCCTTCACCCCGGTGAACAACGTGACGGGCGGCCCGGGGATCTCGCTGCCCGCCGGGGCGGCCGGGAACGGGCTGCCGATCGGGGTGCACCTGTCGGCCGCGCACGGCCGGGAACGGGTACTGCTGGAGCTGGCGTTCGCCCTGGAGGCGGACCAGCCCTGGCAGCGGATCCAGGACTGAGCCCGGCGTGCGGCGGCGGGCCCTCGGGGTGGATCCGGCGGACCGCCGGGTGGGCCGGCCGTGGGGAGGCCGTCGGGGTTCTCCGGTGGAGCCGGGCCAGGGGCGAGCGTCCTTGGTGGGGGCGGTGTCTGACGCCCGATCGGCCGGTGATCTTCTAGAGTCGCCAGCGGTACGACCGTACGACCGACGTGCGGTCGGCCGTACGACTGTGCAGAGCGCGACACCGAGAGGCGGCACCACCATGAGCGACCAGCAGGCACCCGAGCCGTTCGAGCCCGTCGACGAGGACTGGCAGACCGCGCTGGCGGTCGTCGCCCACCCCGACGACATGGAGTACGGCGGGGCCGCCGCCGTAGCCCGCTGGACGGCCCAGGGCAAGAAGGTGGTCTATGTGATGGTCACCAGCGGTGAGGCCGGCATCGACACGATGAGCCCGGAGGAGTGCGGCCCGCTGCGCGAGGCCGAGCAGATCGCCTCCGCCGCGGTGGTCGGCGTCGACACCGTCGAGTTCCTGGGCCACCCGGACGGTGTGCTGGAGTACGGGCTGCCGCTGCGCCGCGACATCGCCCGGGCGGTCCGCCGCCACCGCCCGGACATCGTCATCACCAGCAACTTCCGTGAGACGTACGGCGGGACGTTCCTCAACCAGGCCGACCACATCGCGGTCGGCCGGGCCACCCTCGACGCGGTCCGGGACGCCGCCAACCGCTGGGTGTTCCGCGAGCTGGTGGCCGAGGGGTACGAGCCGTGGGGCGGGGTGCGGGCGGTCTGGGCGGCCGCCTCGCCCGAGTCGCGGCACGCCGTGGACACCACCGAGCACTTCGCCAAGGGCGTCGAGTCGCTGGCCGAGCACAAGGCGTACCTGGCCGGACTGGGTGGTGCGATGGCCGACCCCCAGGAGTTCCTGGAGGGCTTCGGCAGGGGCGCCGGCAGCCGGCTCGGCACGCGGTTCGCCGTCCCGTTCGAGGTGTTCCCGCTCCGCTGAGGGGGTGGGCGCGGCGGGTCCGGCGGCGGTCAGGAGCTGTCGCCGGCCCGGTCGGCGGGTCCGTTGCGCCGCCGCCGGTGGCGCAACAGTTGCCGGACGGCGAGCGCCGCGCAGAGCACCCCGAGGGCGATCAGCAGCCACAGCTGGTACCGGACCGCCGTCCGGTACACCGCGCCGATGTTGGCCCCGGCCAGATAGCCGAAGGCGGACCAGACGCCCACCCAGAGCGCCGCGCCGAGGACGTTGAACGGCTGGAACCGCCGCCAGGGCATCTCGGTGGTGCCGGCGATGATGCCGTTGGTCTGGCGCAGCCCGTCCACGAAGCGCGCGACGGTGACGACCTTGCCGCCGTGCCGGGCGAAGAACTCGTCGGCACGCCGCATTCGGGCCGGTGTGAGCAGCACGTAGCGGCCCCACCGGTGGACGAAGGCGCGACCGCCGGTGCTGCCGATCAGGTAGCCGAGGCTGTTGCCGATGACCGCGGCCGCGAAGGCGATCGCGACGACGCCGGCGAAGTCGAGGTGTCCGGTGCCGGCGTAGACGGAGGCCAGCACCAGGATGGTCTGGCCGGGAGCGGGGATGCCGCAGTTGTCGAGCAGGACGAACAGCGCCACCGCCGGGTAGCCGTACTGGTCGAGCAGGGGTGCCAGGCCGGCGAGCGGGCCGGGCAGCGCGGGCTCGGACACGTGACTCACCACCCCGTGCCGGTCGGGCCCGGGGTGGCGGCCGGATGGGTCAGCGGAGCGCCTCGCGGCGTTCGATGTTGCAGTCGGGGCCGGGGTAGATCAGGCCCGTGTGGCCGTCCTCGAAGCGGACCATGTACGGCGGCTCGCCCTCCGCGCCGCGCACCTCGATGATCTCGCCCTTCTGGTCGACCATGCCCACCGACCTGCTGTGGATGTGGAGCTGGTCACCTACCGCTGCGTGCATGGTCTGCTCCTCGGGGTAGTGGTGGCCGCGCCGGCGGCCGTTCTGCTTCCACTGTGCTGCGGCCGGGGCGGCCCCGCAACGGCGCGGCCGCGCGGGGCCGCGCCGTTGCGGGGCCCGTCGTGCCCGGGGCGCTGCCCGGGGCGCTGCCGCGGGGCCCGCCGCCGCCTGTCGGGGCCGGTCAGCGGGGGCCGAGCTGCTCGGCGAGGTAGCAGCGGACCAGCCGCTTGCACTCGGCGATCAGCGCCGGGTCGCCGTCCGGGGCGCTGCGGAAGGCGAGCTTGAGCACCGCGTCCGCCGCCTCCAGGGCCACCCGCAGGGCGAGCGTCAGCGCCGCCGGGTCCGCCGTCGCGAAGAGTTCGCCGCCGAGGGCCTGCAGGCGCAGCGCGACCGCGGTGTTGTTGTCGAGGTCGGTGTCGAGCAGGTGCCGGTCGTCCCGCACCCCGGCGGGCACGGTCGCGCCGGCCAGCCCGAAGTCCACCTGGCCGAAACCGGGTACCGCCCGCTTCATCGCGACGAACTCGTCCACCGCGAGGTCGGTGAACCCGGCGGTGCCGGCCGGTGCCTCTTCGAGCAGCCGGTGGTCGAGGCGCTCCAGGTAGCGGTCGAGGTTGCGGCCGGCCAGCGCGGCCAGCAGGTCCTCCTTGCCGGCGAAGAACTGGTACAGCGTGCCGATCGGCACCTGGGCGCGGTGCGCGACCTCCTTGGTGGTGAGCGCGGTGGCGCCGACCTCGTCGAGCAGCCCCGCGCAGGCGTCCAGGAGCCGCTGGTAGCGCTCCAGGCTGCGCTGCTGCACCGGGCGCCGCCGGCCCGGCCCGCTGTTCTGCCCGGCCACCCGGTGACTCCTCGTGTCCGCGCTCATGGGGCCACTGTGCCGCATCCGGCGTTCCACGGGCGAATCATTGACATGAGTTGTGCTCACATTCTGTTTCCCGGTGTCGGAGCCGGGAGGAGCCGGACCGCTGAGCATGCCTGCGGCCGGAGGAGAGCGTTCCACCATTGCGGCGACATCGTTCCGGCGCTGCGCGGTCTGATCGCCCGAGGCGCATACCCTGTCGCCTTGCCGTCTACTCGACGGCGAGGCGATGCGAATCTGTGGACAGGGGTGCGCGTGGGTTCGTCGGGTTCGGCCGATCCGGGAGCCGTGCGGTCGGGACGGCAGCGCCTGCGTGCGTGGTTGCTGGAAGGCCTGGCCGACATGGCCAAGCAGTACCCCGGGCCGCATGCGCAGGCGCCCGTCGAGCACAAGGGCGCCCGCTGGTGGCGGGTGATGTGCCTGACCGGCCTGGACTACTTCTCGACGCTCGGCTACCAGCCGGGCATCGCCGCGCTGGCGGCCGGCCTGCTGTCCCCGGTGGCGACGATCGTGCTGGTGCTCGTCACCCTGTTCGGCGCGCTGCCGGTGTACCGGCGGGTGGCACAGGAGTCCCCGCACGGCGAGGGCTCGATCGCGATGCTGGAGCGGCTGCTGTCGTTCTGGAAGGGCAAGCTCTTCGTCCTGGCGCTGCTGGGCTTCGCCGCCACCGACTTCATGATCACCATCACGCTGTCGGCCGCCGACGCCACCGCGCACCTGGTGGAGAACCCGCACCTGCAGAGCGCGCTGAGCGGCAAGCAGGTGCTGATCACGCTCGTCCTGGTCGCGCTGCTGGGCGGCGTCTTCCTCAAGGGGTTCAGCGAGGCGATCGGTCTGGCCGTCGTGCTGGTCGCGGTCTACCTGACGCTGAACGTGGTCGTCGTGATCACCGGGCTCTGGGAGGTCGTGCAGGCTCCGCACCTGGTCACCGACTGGACGGACGCGCTGACCGCCGAGCACGGCAACGTGGTCGCGATGGTCGGCGTCGCGCTGATCACCTTCCCCAAGCTCGCGCTCGGCCTGTCCGGCTTCGAGACCGGCGTCGCGGTGATGCCGCACATCGAGGGCGCCCCGGAGGACACCGAGGAGCGGCCGACCGGCCGGATCCGGGGGGCCAGGAAGCTGCTGACCACGGCGGCGCTGATCATGAGCGTCTTCCTGATCACCACCAGTCTCATCACTACCCTGCTGATCCCGAAGGCGGCGTTCGAGCCCGGAGGGGCGGCCAACGGCCGGGCCCTGGCCTATCTGGCGCACGAGTACCTGGGCAACACCTTCGGCAGCGTCTACGACCTCTCCACGATCCTCATCCTCTGGTTCGCCGGCGCCTCGGCGATGGCGGGCATGCTCAACCTGCTGCCCCGCTACCTGCCGCGCTACGGCATGGCGCCGCACTGGGCGCGGGCGGTGCGGCCGATGGTCATCGTGCTCACCCTGATCGCCTTCCTGGTGACCTGGATCTTCGACGCGAGCGTGGACGCCCAGGGCGGCGCGTACGCCACCGGTGTGCTGGTGCTGATCACCTCGGCCGCGATCGCCGTCACCATCGCCGCGCACAAGGCCCGGCAGCGCAACTGGACGATCGGCTTCGCGGTGATCGCGGCGGTCTTCGTCTACACCACGGCGATCAACATCGACGAGCGGCCGGACGGTGTGAAGATCGGCGCCTGCTTCATCGCCGGCATCGTCCTGGTGTCACTGCTCTCGCGGCTCAAGCGGGCCTTCGAACTGCGGGTGACGGACGTCGTGTTCGACGAGGCCGCCGAGCGGTTCGTCCGCGACTACACGCACCGACCGCTCCGGCTGATCGCCAACGAGCCGAACAGCCGGGACCTGGCGGAGTACCAGGAGAAGAAGCGGCAGATCCGGGCGGACAACGACATCCCGCCGGAGGACGACCTGGTATTCGTCGAGGTCACCGTGCTCGACCCGTCGGAGTTCGAGACCGTGCTGACGGTCCACGGCGAGGTGCTGCACGACCGCTACCGGGTGCTCACACTGGAGAGCTCCAGCGTGCCGAACGCCCTGGCGGCGCTGCTGATCCAGGTCCGGGACCGGACGGGACAGCAGCCGCACATCTACTTCGAGTGGACCGAGGGCAACCCGTTCGCGCAGTTCCTGCGGTTCTTCCTGTTCGGCCACGGCGAGGTCGCGCCGGTCACCCGCGAGGTGCTGCGCGAGGCCGTGCCGGACCGCAGCCGCCGCCCCCGCGTCCACGTCGGGTGAGCGCGCCGGCCGGGGGTCTCGGCGCACTACGACGGCGCGACCTGACGGCGCGACCCGACGGCGCGCTCAGTGCCCGCCGTCGGGGGGAGCGGGCACGGTGACCACCGGGCAGAGGGCGCGGTGCAGCAGCCCGTGCGGGACGGACCCGAGCCGCATGCCGGTGAACCCGCCGCGCCCGCGGCGCCCCACCACGACGCCGATCGCGTGCTCGGAGGCCCTGGCGAGCTCCTCGACGGGGTGGCCGCGGAGCACGGCGGGGGTGAGCGTGACGGCGGGGTGAGCCGTCCGGCGGCCGGCCGTGGCCTCGTCCAGCAGCCGCCGCAGGTCCTGGAGGGCCGTCTCCTCGTCGACCTGGGCGGTCAGGCGCGACCGCCGGACCCGGACGGCGTGCAGCGCGGCCCGGTGCCGGGTGGCGAGGTCGAAGGCGAACTCCACCGCCGCCGCGGACGACGGGCTGCCGTCCACGCCGACCACGACGTAGGGCTCCTCCGGCTCCTCCAGGGTGGAGTGCTCCGGTTCGCGGACGACGACCACCGGGCAGCGGGCCTGGGCGCTCACCGGGACGGCCACCGAGGAGGCGCTCAGCACCTCCTCCAGCCGGTTCAGCCGGCGCGAGCCGAGGACGACGAGCGCGGCGTGCACGGACTCCCGGCAGAGCGCCGGGGCGGCGACGCCCTCCGCGACGACCGTGGTCACCGACAGGTCCGGGTGCCGCCGGCGGGCGAGGGCGGCGGCCCCGTCCAGCGCGCGCTGGCCGCGCTCGCGCAGCTCCTCGCGGTACTGCTCCGCCCCGAGGACGTGCCGGTCCTGGGACATCGGCGGCAGGGCGTGGACCAGCCGCAGCGGGCGGCCGCTGCGGTCCGCCTCGTCGGCGGCCCAGGCCACCGGTGTGGCCTCCGTGGCGAGCGCGTCCACGCCGAGGACGATCGGGAGGTTGCTGTCGGCGGATGTCATGGCTCCTCCACCGGATCGACGCCCACGACGACGGGATTTGTCATGCCGACTCCTCCTGACTGCGGGACGGCATCCGGGACGGCCCGGTGCTCGCATCGGGCACCGCATCCGGGCTTACGTCCAGGCTATGCCCGCCTCCCGTCCGAGGCGCGGGACGTCACCACGAGGCCGAGTCGCGCTCCGGGCGGTCAGCCGGGCCGAGGCGTTCGGTCGGGACGGTGCCGGGCGGGACCAGGAGGTCCGGCCGGGGAAGGCGGTGGCGCCGTCGCCGCCCGGTGCGCCTGCCGGGCCGAAGGTCACGGGGGATCACAGGGGGAAATGACGCGCCAACAGTGCAAGGGTGACGTATCGCCCACCTACGGAAGGAACTGTTCCGGTGCTCCGAGCGTCCCGGGAGGCCCGGTGCGGAGCAGGGTCCGGTATCAGGCGCCGGGGGGTGCCGGGCCTCCGCCGAGATCGTCGCGGGTCACGTGCTCGCCCGGTGTCGCCAGCTCCTCGACCGCGTCGGCGCCGACCACCGCGCCGGTGGACTTCTTGCCGCGCCGCAGCCGGCCTTCCAGCCAGCCGGCGAAGGAGGTGAGCGCGAAGTTGAGTACGACGAAGAGCACCGCGATGACGGTGAAGCTGGCGATGGTGTTCGCACCGTAGTTCGCGCTCATCGGGCGGACCGACGCCAGCAGCTCGGAGAAGCCGAGCAGCGCACCGCCCAGCGCGGTGTCCTTCACGATGACCACCAGCTGGCTGACGATCGCCGGCAGCATCGCGGTGACCGCCTGTGGCAGCAGCACGTAGCGCATGACCTGGTTCTTGCGCATGCCGATGGCCTTGGCCGCGTCGGTCTGGCCCCGGGGGAGGGAGAGGATGCCGGCTCGGACGATCTCGGCGAGGACGGAGGCGTTGTAGAGGACGAGACCGGTGACCACGGCGTACAGCGGCCGGCTGTCCGGGCTGACGTCGGTGTACTCGGAGTACGCCGCGTTCGCGAAGAGCATCAGGATCAGCACCGGGATGGCGCGGAAGAACTCCACGACGGTGCCGGCCGCACCCCGCACCCACCGGTGCTCGGAGAGCCTGGCGATGCCGAACAGCGCTCCGAGCGGCAGCGCGAGGACCATGGCGAGCGCGGCCGCGATGAGCGTGTTCTTCAGCCCCGGAAGGAGGAACGTCGACCAGGCGCGGGAGTCCGTGAAGAAGGGCCGCCACTTGGCCCACTCGAGCTGGTTCTTGTCGGCCAGGCTCTGGACCACCCACCAGACCAGGACCGCGAGCGCGACCAGGAACAGCACGGTGAACAGCACGTTGTGCCGCTTGGCACGCGGCCCCGGGACGTCGTAGAGCGTGGGCGGCGGGCTCACCGCCGCACCGAGACCTTCTTGCCCACCCAGCCGAGGAAGAGCCCGGTCGGGAGGGTGAGACAGATGAAACCGAACGCGAAGATGGCGGAGATGAGGATGAGTTGGGCCTCGTTCTCGATCATCACCCGCATCAGCGCCGCGGCCTCGGCGACCCCGATCGCGGCTGCCACCGTGGTGTTCTTGGTCAGCGCGATCAGCACGTTCGTCAGCGGGCCCACCACCGAACGGAAGGCCTGCGGCAGGACGATGAGCGTCAGCACCTGGCTGAACCTCAGGCCGATGGCCCGCGCCGCTTCGGTCTGGCCGACGGGCACCGTGTTGATGCCCGACCGCAGCGCCTCGCAGACGAACGCCGAGGTGTAGGCGATCAGGCCGAGCACGGCGAGCCGGAAGTCGATCGTCTTGAAGGTACTGGCGCCGAGCGTGACGCCGAGCGTCTGGAACAGGCCCAGCGAGGTGAAGACGATGATCACGGTGAGGGGGATGTTCCGGACCACATTGACGTAGGCGGTGCCGAAGCCCCGCATCAGCGGCACCGGGCTGACCCGCATGGCGGCCAGCGCGGTGCCCCAGATCAGGGCGCCGACGGCGGAGTAGAACGTCAGCTGCACCGTCACCCAGAAGGCCCCCAGCAGGTCGTAACGGTCAAGGAAGTCGAACACGGTCCACCGGCCTTCCGCGTGGGTGAAGCCTGCTGCGGGGGTGAAGGGCGGGGCGCGCCGCTGCGGGTCGGCGCGCCGTGGGGTCACCCGCTTCAGCTGACGATGACGCCGATCTTCGGTGCGGGCTCGTTCTGGTAGTTGGCCGGGCCGAAGTTCTTCTCGACGGCCGCCTGCCAGGAGCCGTCGGCGACCATCTTCTCCAGGGCGGTGTTGATCTTCGCCGTGAGCTCGCTGCCCTTCTGGACGCCGATGCCGTAGTTCTCGTTGCTCATCTTGAATCCGCCGAGCTTGAACTTGCCCTTGAACTCGGGCTGTGCGGCGTAGCCGGCGAGGATCGAATCATCGGTGGTCAGGGCGTCGACGGCCTTGTTCTCCAGGCCGGTCAGGCACTCCGAGTAGCCGCCGTACTCCTGGAGCTGGGCGTTGGGCGCGATCCTGGTCTTGACGTTCTGCGCCGAAGTGGAGCCGGTGACCGAGCAGAGCTTCTTGTTGTTGAGGTCCTCGGGCTTGGTGATGGAGTTGTCGTCCGCCCGGATCAGCACGTCCTGGTGGGCCAGGAGGTAGGGGCCGGCGAAGTCGACCTTCTCCGAGCGGGCGGGGGTGATCGAGTACGAGGCGGCGATGAAGTCGACGTCGCCGCGCTGGAGGAGCGTCTCGCGGTCGGCGCTCTTGGCCTCTTTCCACTGGATGTCGCCGGGCTTGTGGCCGAGCTCCTTGGCGACGTACGTGGCCACGTCGACGTCGAAGCCCGTGTACGTGCCGTTCGGGGTCTTCAGGCCGATGCCGGGCTGGTCGAACTTGATACCGACGGTGATCTTGCCGCCACCGCCGCCCGTACCGGCGCTCGAACCGCTCGGGCTGCCGCTGCTCGTGCCGCCGCCGTCGGAGCTGCAGCCGGCGGCGGTCAGGGCCAGCACGAGCGTGCCGGCGGCCGCGACCTTGCGAAGCTTCATGGTGATCTTCCCTAGCGCTCAAGGATCCCGGGTTCGTCAGTGGTGAAGGATCTTCGCGAGGAAGTCCTTGGCCCGCTCGCTGCTCGGGTGGCTGAAGAACTGTTCGGGTGTCGTCTCCTCCACGATCCGGCCATCCGCCATGAACACCACGCGATTGGCGGCCGAACGGGCGAATCCCATCTCGTGGGTGACCACGACCATGGTCATTCCGTCCCGGGCGAGCTGCTGCATCACCTCCAGCACCTCGTTGATCATCTCGGGGTCGAGCGCGGAGGTCGGCTCGTCGAAGAGCATGATCTTCGGGTCCATGGCCAGCGCTCTGGCGATCGCGACGCGCTGCTGCTGGCCGCCGGAGAGCTGCGCGGGGTACTTCTCCGCCTGGGAGGCGACACCGACCCGGTCGAGCAGCCTGCGGGCCCGCTCCTCGGCGGCCTTCTTGTCCTTCCCGCGGACCTTGACCTGGCCGAGCGTCACGTTCTGCAGCACGGTCTTGTGGGCGAAGAGGTTGAAGGACTGGAAGACCATGCCGACGTCGGCCCGCAGTGCGGCCAGCTCGCGGCCCTCGTCGGGCAGCGGCCTGCCGTCGATGGCGATCTCGCCGGAGTCGATGGTCTCCAGGCGGTTGATGGCGCGGCACAGGGTGGACTTCCCGCCGCCGGAGGGCCCGATGACGACGACGACCTCGCCGCGGGCGATGGTCAGGTCGATGTCCTGGAGGACGTGGAGCTTGCCGAAGTACTTGTTGACCTTGCTCAGCACGACCAGGTCGCCCGCGGCTGCGGTGGGGATCTCCCGGGTCATTGTCTCTCCGCTCGTCGGCCCCATCGTCCGTCCTCCGCACGGGGGCCGCATGCCGGGAGCAGGGGGCCGGGACAGGCGGCGGCGGACCGCCCCGCCTGGGTGGCAGGGCGGTCCCGGCGGTCAGCGGGCGCCGAAGTCGGCGTTCCAGGAGGCGGTGCCCGTCCGGGCCAGACCGACCTCGGTGTAGTCGCCGAGCATGATGTTCAGGTGGAGGGGCGACCTGATCCAGCCGTCGACGGCGGCGTCTATGTCGGTGGGTCCGTAGAAGGCGATCTCGCCGAACGCCCTGGAGGTGTAGCCGAGGCCACTCGCGATGCTCCCCGAGTCGCAGAAGTGGCCCGAGACGCGGCGCTGGTCCATCTGGTCGGCGTTGCACTTGGCGGCCTGGGCGAGCGTCTGGTTGAGCCGCACCGCCGACCTGCCGTTCTGGGCGCGGACGGCGTTGAGCCGATCGAGGAAGCGCTGCTCGACGGAGGTGCCCGTGCCCGTACCCGGCCCGCTCAGGTCGAACCGCTGGGACATGCTGCCGTCACAGTTCTCGACGGTGACCTCCCGGTCGAGGCCGTGGTACGTCAGGCAGCGGTTGTCGCGGGCGTTGTGGAGGTAGCTGCCGCCCTCGGCGGCGGACTCCAGGGTCCACTGCTGGTTGTCGCCCGCCCACCAGTGGATGAACTGGGTGGACCGGCCGTCGTTGGTGTCCATCTCCAGGACGCGCTCGGTGCCGTTGACGTTGCGGGCGAAGTCGACCCGGCCGCCCGGCTTGTTGGAGATCCAGAACGAGGTGGAGGCGTCCCGGTAGTTGCGGGCGACGATCCGGGAGCCCTCGCCGTCGGAGCTGGCCAGCGCGTGGTGGTTCTGGTGGTCCTGGATCGTGATCATCTGCTCGACCACGGTCGTCGTCGCGGCGTTCGCCGGCGCGGCGATCAGCGTGAGGCCGCTCACGGAAAGCGCGGAGGCGGCGAGCGCCAGCCCCGCCGACCGGGTGCGGGGTCGGCGGCGGAGGTTGCGGGTGGAGGGGTGGGACACGGGGTTTCTCCTGTGGGTGGGTGGGTGGGCGGTGGGCGTCGGCGCGGCTGCGCCTGCGGCCGGCGCCGCCCGGGGAGGCCGGGCCGTCGGTGGGGTGCGGCTTACTTGGGCATCTCGTTCCACAGCTGCTGGGCGCTCTTGCCGGTGAGCTGGACCCAGATCTGGTCGCTGTAGTTCGTGGTGTTCAGCAGGTGCGCCAGGTCGGGCTTGCCGTAGGTCTTCGAGACGTGGTCGACGAACCGGGCGGTCGCCTGGTAGCCGCTGTCGTAGTTGGTGCCCGGGCCGAAGTGCTGGGCGCCGGTGCCCGGCTGGAAGTTGTAGTTGCGCACCCAGTCCGCCAGGCCCTCGCTCAGCCAGCCCGGGCGGGAGGTCGGGTTGTCCCAGACCGCGACGTGCACGGCCTCGTGCACCAGGAAGCCGGTGTCGTTCCGGTTGCCCCGGGTGTAGTCGATGTTGACGTGGACCTCCTTCACGCCGTTGCGGACCGTGGCGTAGGCGGGGTAGTCCTTGAGCGTCGGATCGAAGATGATCTTGAAGTAGGCGGGGGCGGCGAAGGCCCCCTTGGTGAGCAGGTTGGAGATCGTCGGGTAGTAGCCCGCGACGGTCTGCTTCTGCTGCTCCAGCCACGGGCCGAGGTCCGGGGCCTGCGAGTAGTCCAGGTCGATGGTCGGGCGGTCGGTGGTCGGCGGGGTGGTGCCGGTGGCGCGGTCGAGGTTCCAGGACTGCGCCGGGTCCCCGGCGTCGCAGGAGGTGACCTTGGCGTTCAGGTCCGCGCCGCGGGCCAGGCAGAGGTTGGTGTCCGAGACGCTGTGCAGCAGCCAGGCCCGGCCGTTGCCCATCGAGGTGTTCTCCAGCCACCACTTCTGGTTGTCCGCGCCGACGTAGTTCCAGGCGCCGACGGTGTTCCTGGCCCGGTCGCGGTCGACCGCGTTGTTGGTGCCGGGCACCTTGACCGACCAGGCGCCGTTGCCCTCGTCCTTGACCGACCAGACCTGCTGGGCGGAGGACTCGTTCCAGTCGCGGACCACCACGTTGGAGCCGGCGTTCCGGCTGTCCCACTGGAGGGCGCCGCCCGCATGGCTGGAGATCCGGTAGTCGGTGCCGCTGGACGGCAGCGGCTCGGCCGCGTTCGCGGTCCCGGCGCCGAAGGTCAGCCCGGACACGACGGTCGCGGCGGACAGGACGGCGGCGGCAGCCGTCCGACGGGTGATCATCTCGGAGTTCTCCTCTCGGGCGGCTCCCCTTGAACCGGCCTGCGGCACATGTCACCGGGCGGCGGTGTACAGGGCGTCGACGGGTCGTCAACAAGGGCGTTGACGAGGGCGGTGACGAGGGCGTCGACGGGCGGTCGGCTGTCCGGGCGCTGGTGGCGGTCGTCGGCAAGTCAGCGTTTATTCGCAGGTGAGAGGGTCGTGGATGCCACCGAGGGCCCGGCCCGGGCCCATGGCGGCGGGCGCGAGGACGAACGGGGTCGGGGAGGATCATGCGTGGGACCACGCTCGGGGACCGCTATCGGCTGGACGAGTGGCTCGGCGGTGGCTCGATGGGCGATGTCTGGCTCGCCGAGGACGAGGTGCTCGGCCGCCGTGTGGCCGTCAAGGTCCTGAAGCCCGCGCTGCTGGACGAACCCGGCTTCGCGGAGCGCTTCCACGAGGAGGCCCGGGTGATGGCCCGGCTGCGGCACCCCGGCATCGTCGGCGTGCACGACTTCGGCTCCGGCCGCACGGACGGCGGCCAGTCCTGGACCACGGCCTGGGGGAACACCGGCCGCCCCATCGCGTACCTGGTCATGGAGCTGATCGACGGCGAGCCACTGAGCAAGATCCTGGAACGGCGAGGACTGCTCACCACCGAGGAGACGCTCGGAATGGCCCTCCAGGTGCTGGCGGCGCTCCAGGCGGCGCACGGGGCCGGCGTCGTCCACCGGGACATCAAGCCGGCCAACCTGATGGTCCGCGAGGAACGCGTGGTCATCGCCGACTTCGGCATCGCCCGTCCCGGCTGCGACACCCGGCTCACCGTGCCCGGGATGGTGCTCGGCACCGCCGCGTACCAGGCGCCGGAGCAGGCCTCCACCGGCACCGTCGGCGCCTCGGCCGACCTGTACGCGCTCGGCGTCGTCCTCTACGAGTGCCTCTCGGGGCGGCTGCCGTTCCACGGGCAGAGCGCGCTGGAGGTGATCCTCAAGCACCTGACCGAGCCCGCGCCACCGCTGCCGGCGGACGTCCCGGCGCCGGTCCGGGCCCTGGTCGAACGGGCGATGGCGAAGGACCCGGCCGAGCGCTGGCCGGACGCCGCCGCCATGGCGGCCGCCACCCGGGCGGCCCTCGACGGGGAACCGGTCGAGGGACCGGCGGTGGGCACCGTGGGGCGTGCGGTGGTCGCGGCCGCGGCGCGCCCGGCGGTCGTCACCGGGGCGACCCCCGTCACGCCCCGCCCCGCCGGCCGGTGGCGGGCGGCCCTCGGCGGCCGCCGCCGACGGACCCTGATCGCGGCGGGGGCCGTCCTGCTCTGCTGCGTGATCACCGCCGGTGCGGCCACCGCGCTGCGCCTCCACGGGGACGGCGCCGCCGCTGACGGCGGGTCGGCCGACGGCGAGGCGCCGAAACCCGTGCCCGGCCTGGCCGTCCCGCTCTCCGCCACCGCCGGCCAGGCCTCCGAGTCGGGCGCGCCGTCCTCGCCCGGCGCCGCCACGGCCTCGGGGTCGCCCGCACCGCCCACGCCGGGCGCGCCGGTGGTTCCGGTGGGGCCGGGACCGGTGGTGGGAAGCGGACCTGCGGCCACGCCCGGCGGCGGGGCGCCGGACACCCCCGGCGCCCGGGGCGGCGCATCGAACGACGCCACGCGACCGTCGACCGGTGCGCCGCCCGCACCGACCGGGGCGGCCCCGTCGTCGCCCGGCGACCCGGCCCCCGCACCCGCCTACACGGCGGCTCCCCCGCCGCCGGCCTACCGCACGACACCGCCGCCCTCGCTGTCGCCCGCCCCGGCCTACACGGGGGCTCCCCCGCCCGTCTACACCCCTCCGCCGAACTACAGCACTCCGCCCATCAAGCCGCCGACGCAGCCCGTCGGCCCGCTGCCGCCGCGCGCGCGGCTGAGCAACGGCGGGTCCGTCCTGTACGACCAGGGGGCCCTCGACCAGGACGGCAACCCCGTCGTCATGGCCCGCGACGACGGTGGCCCCGCCGCCCTCTGGACGCTGGGCCCGAACCAGGGCGGCGGGTACTACCTGGCCAACGGCGCCACCCAGGGCGCGCGGGTGCTGACCCTGGAGGAGACGACCTCCCGCGCGCAGCTGTGGCACTCACCGCCCTACAGCTCGAACCAGATCTGGTCGATGCTGCCGGTGGCCGGGGGCTACATGATCATCATTGCCAAGGACTCGTCACGCTGCCTGTCCGCGGTGGGCTCCTCGGTGCCCGCCGCCGTCCGGCCCTGCGACGGCTCGCCCGGCCAGATCTGGACGGTCACCGCCGCCTGACCGCCGCCCCCCGGTCCCGTGACCGCCCCCCGGCCCCGTGACCGGGGGGGGCGGCGTCAGCTCAGGCCGGGAGCCAGGAGGGCCAGCGCTGCCGGGCCGGGCCGGCGGGGTGGTCGTCGCCGAGCAGGGGCAGCAGGCGCTCGGCCTCGGGCGAGCCGATCGCGGCCAGGATGCCGTGCGCCTCCGCCCAGTACGAGCGGGCCCGGGACAGGTCTCCGGCCGGGCCCGGGCCGCCGAAGCGGCGGTCCGCGAGGGCGTCGCCCAGCGCGGCGAGGGCCAGACCGCGGCCCCGGTGGTCGCCGTCCAGGGTCAGCGCCTCGAGCGCGCGGCCCGCCGCCTCGACCGCCTCCGCAGCGCGTCCGGCCGCGCGCAGCGACTCGCCGAGCCGCAGCAGGATGCGGCCGGTCCGGCGGTGGTCGGACGGCTCGGTCAGGGCGAGCGCGGCCCGCTGGTGGGCGACCGCCTGGTCGTGCTCGCCGCGGTCGTGGGCGATCGTCCCGAGCGAGTCCCGGGCGCGTGACTCCAGCTCACGGTCGGCCAGTTGATGGCTGACCAGCAACGACTGGTCGACCACCCGGTTCGCCGCGTCGAACCGACCCTGCCGGGTGAACGCCCCCGCCAGGTTGAGAAGTTCGGCGGCCAGCGCGCGCCGGTCGCCGACCCGCTCCCAGACCGAGACGGCGGCCGAGAACCCGGTCACCGCCTCGTCGGGGCGGTCGATCTGGACGAAGCAGGCGGCCAGTGAGCCGTGCGCGAGCGCGAGCAGCGGCTGCGACAGCCCGTGCGTGGTGCACAGGTCCCGGGCCCGGAGCAGCTCGGCGAGCGCCGAGGGCGCGGAGCCGACCTCGGTCAGCAGCCGGCCGAGCACCAGGCGGGCCCGGGCCTCCGCCGTCCGATCGCGCTCGTTCAGGGCGGCGCGCAACAGGGCGTTGGCGGCGTGGCCGAGCGGCCGGGTGGCATGGCCGGAGTCGGCCAGCAGGCAGCAGCCCAGCAGCAGTTCGGCGAGCCGGTCGAGGGCCCCGGGGGTGCCGGCGGGGCGGCCCGGGAGCTTGGCGCACTGGCTCACCAGCGCACCGACGGCCAGGTACTCCCCGACGGCGAGTGCGGACCGTGCCGCCGACGTCCCGAGCGCGGCCGACACCCGCGCGTGGTAGTGGTCCGCGAGCCGGGCCACGGCGCCCGCCGCCTCGTCGGCGCCCGCCGGCGGGCCGCCGCCGTTCCGGCTGCCGCCGTCCTGGTTGAAGTCCTGGCCGCTGTCCTGGCCGCCGTGCTGGCCGTGGTCCTGGCCGACCCGCTGGGCGAAGGCCCGCAGCAGGTCGTGGTAGCGGTAGTGGTCGGGGTGCGCCGCGATCTCCAGCATCGAGCAGTCCACCAGGCACTCGGCGAGCTCCACGGCGGCCGGTTCGGGCAGGTCCAGCACGGCGGCGACCGCCGCCGGCGACAGGTCGGGCACCTCCGGGACGGCCAGCAGCCGGAAGGCGCGGGCCTGTTCGGGGTCCAGCTGGTCGTAGCCGAACCGGAAGGAGGACTCGACGGCGAGGTCCCCGCTGCGCAGTGCGTCCAGCCGGTACCGGTCGCAGGTGAGTTTCGCCAACAGCCGGGCGATGGTCCAGCCCGGGCGGCAGGCCAGCCGGGCGGCCAGGATCCGCACCGCCAGCGGTAGTTGGCCGCAGAGCCGGACGAGTTCGCGGGCCGGCTCCTGCTCGGCCGCCACCCGCTCGGCGCCGACCACCCGGGTCAGCAGGGTGACCGCCTCCTCGGCCGGGAGGACCGCCAGTTCGGTGAAGCGGGCGTTGGGCAGCGCCCCGAGCCGGGTCCGGCTGGTGACCAGGACGGAGCAGCCCGCACTGCCCGGCAGCAGCGGCCGGATCTGCTCGGCGTCGCGCGCGTTGTCGAGCAGCACGAGGACACGGCGGCCGGAGAGCAGCGAGCGGTAGCGGGCCGACCGTTCGGCGAGACCCGCCGGGATCGCCTCCCCGACGACGCCGAAGGAGCGCAGGAAGACCGCCAGCGCCTCCTCGGGGCGGGTCGGGCGGCCGTCCGCGCCGTGCAGATCGAGGTAGAGCTGGCCGTCCGGGAACTCGGCGGCGAGGCTGTGCGCGACGTGGACGGCGAGCGCGGTCTTGCCGACCCCGCCCATGCCGGCGACGGCCGCCACGGGTACGCTGCCCGGCTCCCGCAGGGCGGCGCGCAGCACCTCGGCCTCCGCCTGTCGACCGGTGAAGTCAGCAGTGCTGGCGGGGAGTTGGGCCGGGACGAGAGTGGACACCGGGTCCGGCCCGGCGGCCGGCGGGCCGGTCGGCGCCGGGGGTGGGAGAAGGGCCGTCCGCCCCGCCGGCGCCGCCAGGGTCTCGTCCGCCGCGAGGATCCGGGCGTGCAGGTCGCGCAACCCCGACCCGGCGCCCACGCCCAGTTCGGTGCGGAGCCGGCGGTCGGCCGCCCGGTACACCGCGAGCGCCTCGGCCTGCCGGCCGGAGCGGAAGAGTGCGAGCATCAGCAGCTCCGAGAGCCGCTCGCGCAGCGGGTGTTCCTCGACGACCGCGCTCAGCTCGGCGACCGACTCGGTCGACCGGCCGCTGTCGACCTCCGCCTCCAGGCACAACTCCGTGACGGTGAGCCGCCGTTCGTCCCACTCCCGGCGCTGGCGCTGCGCGTAGGGGCCGGGCAGCCCGGACATCGGCTCGCCGCGCCACAGCGCCAGCGCCGTCCGCAGCGTGGCGGCGGCCTCGAAGTGGTGCCCGTTCGCGCGCCGGGCCCGGGCCTCGGTCAGCAGCGACTCGCACCGCGCGGTGTCGAGGCCGCCCCCGACTGCGAGCAGGTACCCGCCGCCGACCGAGGTCAGCGCCTCCGCCCCGAGCACCCGCCGCAGCCGGTGCACGTACGTCCGGACGACCCCGGTGGCCCTGGCGGGCGGCTCGTCGCCCCACAGGTCGTCGATCAGCTGAGCCCCCGAGACGTGCCGGCCCGACCGGAACAGCAGGGCGAGCAGCAGGCTCTGCTGCTGCGGCGACCCGAGCGACAGCTCGACCTCGCCCTGCCACCCCCGTACCGGCCCGAGCACCGCGAACCGCAGTCCGCCCGATGTGCCGTCCTCGCCTGCCAACCGACTTCCCCCTCCACCCGATGACATGTCCCCATCGGCATGATACCGATCGACATTCCCCCTGCTCAGACCACGTTCGGCAGGGTTCGGCGACGCGTGGTACGCCGATGGGAGATGACGGGGTGTCCGGCTGAACAGACCCGGCGTTGCGCTGCGGTCATGCCACCGGCCGGTGCGTCCCCGCCCGTTCCGGCCGATGTGGTGCCGAGGGGGGCGGTACGCGGCCCTTCAGCAGCTCGGGCCGGATCCGGATGGTCAGCTGATCGGCGGGTCGGTCTGCCGGGGCGTGCTCGCGCTGTGCCGCTGCGCGGGGGAGGGGCCGTTGGTCCCCCGGTGGCGGCCGGCGGGCCCGGTTCCGGCTCGGGGATCCCCCGGAACGAGGACCGCGTCAGAGGGCGGGCCGGGCGTAGCGCGGGTCCTGGTTGCCGAGGTAGACCACGGTCATGGTGAGCCGGACCGGCTGAGCGGTCGGGTTCCGGTAGACGTGGGCCCGGTCGCCCCGGATGCGTATCGACCCGCCTTCCGGGACGTGGAACGAGGCTCCGCCGACCTCGACTTCGAGTTCTCCCTGATGCAGGTGGATCAACTCGCGAGTGCCGGGGGGATGGGCGTGCGAGCCGATCTCGTCGTTCGGCGCGATGACGAAGTCCCACAGTTCGACGAACGGCGCCTGGCCGTCGTTGATGAGCAGCCTCGCCTCGCTGGCACGTCCGGCCCGCCGGACGTCGATGTCGGCGGCGGTCGTCACGTGGCCGAGATCGTCGGGCGGTTCGACGAGCTGTCCGATGGAGATCCCCAGGGTGGCGCAGATGCGGGCGACCGTCGCGATGCTGGGATTGGTCTGCCCGGTTTCGATCTGCTGGAGCATGCCGCGGCTGACTCCGCTGCGAGAGGCGAGGTCTTCCAGGCGCCAGCCGCGCTCTCTTCTTCCCGCCCGCAGATTCGCCGCCAACGTGGCACTGACCGCCTCTGCCGGATCTGTTGACACCGCACTGCCTCCGCGACCAGGATGTTGTATCTGACTTCCGAGATAATGTATCCGAGGGGGCCGAGCATGACGAGCCAGAACCCAGCCACTCATCCGGACGTCCGGTTCTGTCTGGAGGGGGTCGGGGTGGCCGCGCCCGGTTGGAAGACGCTCGTCGTCACCGCGACAGCCGACAGCGCCGCCGACCCGCAGGACATCTGGGCGCTCTGGAGCGACCTGGGCAGCTGGCCGTCCTGGTCGCCGTTGCACCAGCGCACCGAATGGACCGGACCGCCGGGATTCGTGGCGGGTGCGACCTTCGACCAGACGCTCCGCCTCGGCTTTCCCGCCGGAACCACGACCGACCACGTGACCGTCGCCATCGCCGAGTCCGCTCACCGCGTCTCCTGGTCCGGCGATGTCAACGGGGTGCGCTCCTGCCATCTGTGGACCTTCACCGCGCGGGTCGGAGGGGGAACCCGAATCGGCAATACCGAGGTGTTCGACGGCACGGTCATCGGCCTGACGAAGCCGATGATCGCCGCGCGCTGGCGGCGCCAGTTCCGGCAAGCCGTCGACACACTCGCGAGCAGGGCGGCGCAAGCCCACCGCTGAGAGCGCTGCTGCCGGCCGGCGCACCGGGTTCCGCCGCGCTCGCGCCGGCGAGCGAGCTCGCATACGGGGGCGGCCGTCGAGACGGCCCGAGTGACCGCTCCTGACCGCCCGGGATGACAGTGCGTCATGATGCTGGCATGCCAGATGAACAGATCACCCCGCGCGCCATCGCCGACAGCCACCTCGACCAGGTCGCGGCGCACGACCCGCTGGAATCCGCGTGGCTGGGCCTGCACCCCGGCGACGACCGGCAGCCGGACCTCTCGCCGGAGGGCTTCGAGGCCCACGCCGAGATAGCACGCCGTACCCTCGCCGCACTCGACGCCGCCCCGGTGACGGCCGATCCCGCCGAGCTGGCCTGCGCCAGGCTGCTGCGGGAGCGACTCACCGCCGAACTCGCCGTCCAGGACGCCGGTGACAACTACCGTCAGCTGCGGGCGATCGGCGCCCACGTCCACCAGGTCCGGGACATCTTCACCTTCATGCCCACCGCCACCGACGAGGACTGGGCGGCCGTGGCCGGGCGACTGCGCAACCTCCCCGGCGCGCTGGACGGTTACCGGGCCACCCTCACCGAGGGGATCGCCCGGGACCTGCTCGCCGCCCCGCGTCAGGTGGAGGTGGTCATCGGCCAGCTCACCGCCTGGACCGGAGGAACGGCCGAACGGGCGGCCGGACCGCAGGCGGGCGCCGGCGCCGGCTGGTTCGCCGGCTTCGTCGCGGGCGGTCCCGAACCACTCCGCGCCGAACTGGACGCCGCCGCCCTGCGGGCCACCGCCGCGGTCGCGGAGTTCCGGGACTGGATGCGGGACACCTACGCCCCCGCCGCCGCCGGCACGCCGGACGCCGTCGGTCCCGAGCGCTACCTGCGTGCCGCCCGCTACAACACCGGCGCCGACCTCGACCTGGAGGAGGCGTACGACTGGGCCTGGAGCGAGTTCCACCGCACGCTCGCCGACATGCGGGCCGCGGCCGCCGGCATCCTGCCCGGCTCGACTCCGCTGGAGGCCATGCACCACCTGGAGCGGCACGGCCACGCGGTCAAGGGCGAGGAGGGCATCCGCGACTGGCTGCAGCAGCTCATGGACGGGGCGATCGACGCCCTCGACGGCCGCCACTTCGACATCACCGGCCCGATACGCAAGGTCGAGTCCCTGATCGCGCCCGCGGGCAGCGTCGGAGGGCCCTACTACTCGGGCCCCAGCCTCGACTTCAGCCGCCCGGGCCGGACCTACCTGCCCACCCTCGGCCGGGATTCCTTCCCGACCTGGCAGCTCGTCAGCACCTGGTACCACGAGGGCGTGCCGGGCCACCACCTGCAGCTCGCCCAGTGGGTCGCGGTGGCCGACCGGCTGAGCCGCTACCAGGCCACGCTGGGCATCGTCAGCGCCAACATCGAGGGTTGGGCCCTGTACGCCGAGCGGCTCATGGACGACCTGGGGTTCTTCGCCGAACCCGGCCGCCGCATGGGCTTCCTGGACGCGCAGATGCTGCGGACCATCCGGGTGATCATCGACATCGGGATGCACCTGCGGCTCGCCATCCCCGCCGACTGCGGCTTCCATCCCGGCGAGCGCTGGACCCCGGCCCTGGCCACGGAGTTCATGGCCACCTACCACGGCGCCTCGGCCGAGGAGCGGAGCGGCCAGATCGACCGCTACCTGGGCTGGCCGGGCCAGGCCATCGGGTACAAGCTCGGCGAACGCGTCTGGCTGGCGGGTCGCGAAGCCGCCCGGCGGCGCCAGGGCGCCTCCTTCGACCTCAAGGCCTGGCACATGAAGGCCCTCTCCCAGGGCTCCCTGGGGCTGGACGATCTGGCCGGCAACCTCTCGGCGCTGTAGGTCCCCACAGCGCGGGACGAGCCGCGCACCGCCGGACCGCGCTGTCCTGGCAGGGCGGGGAGCCCTCCGGGACAGCGCCCCGGGATCCGATCTGACGGTCTTTCATACGCTGATCACCGGACGCCAGCTGGACGCCAATTCCACTGCAATTGCACTACGTTGAGGATGGTTTGGTTCCGCTTCCCGGTCGGTAGCATCCGACGGGGCCCCGCCGGGGCCTCGCCCCGCGGACCTGTGTGTGCCGCGGGTGGAGAGGCGTGAGCATGTGGTATCGCAGGAAGACCGGGGCCGGGCGCTTATCCGGTCGCTCGGTGGTGGCCGTGGCGATCGTGCTGGGGCTGGGTGCGGGATCGGCGGGGGCGGCCGGGGCGGCTCCGTCGCCCGTGCGGGCGAGCGCCGCGGCTCAGGGGGTGCAGGCGCCGCTGATCGACTCCGTGCAGCCGTTCGCCGCCGGCACGGTGCAGGTGACCGTCACTCCCGGGGACACCGCCCAGGAAGCGGTGGCCCGCGTCGACGTGTCCGCGTACGCGCTGGACGCGGACGGCAACGCCACCGGCGTGCCGGTCGCCACCGGCACGGTGCGGAACCCGGCCCCGGCCAACCCGCCGGTGGTCGAGATCAGCGGCCTGACCAACGACGTCAACTACGCGTTCAAGGCCACCGAGACCACCGCCGGCGGCACCGTCTCCGGCGTGTCGCCCGCCTTCATCGGCGGCCCGCAGACGCCCAGGGCGCCGCTCGCCCCCACCCTGGCCACCCTCCTGGGCCGGGACGGCGGGCTCCTCGTCGCCTGGAACCCCGCCCACCCCAACGGCTCGCCCGTGACCGGCTACACCGTCACGGCGACGCCGAACGGCCCGGGTGCCAGCGTGACCGTGAACGTGGCCGGCGACGTGCAGAGCGCCGCCGTCACCGGGCTGGTCGACAACAGGTACTACTTCGTCACGGTCACCGCGACCAACGCCGCCGGGACCAGCCCGGCCGGCACATCCGACAGCCAGACCACCGGCGCCAACTCCAACGGCACCGTGCTCACCAGGCCCGCCTACACCGCCGGCGTCCCGCAGGACGTGACCGCCGCGCCACCACCCGTCGGCGCGGACGGCAGCCAGCCCGACCCGACCGCACTGAAGGTGAGTTGGGAAGCGCCGCTCGACGACGGCGGCAACACCCTCACGCACTACACCGTCGACGCCACCGCCTCCGGCCGACCGCCCGTCACGGTCACCGTGCCGGCCGCCGCGAAGCAGACGACGCTGACCTCACTGGCCCCGGGCGTCGAGTACGCGATCACGGTCACCGCCATCCAGCAGGACGGCGCGCGCGGCGCCACCAGCGCCGTGGTCAAGGCCGCGCCCGCCCCGGTCCTCGCGCCCGGCACCGTGATGCTGTCCGCGGCCTCGGCGGCCGCCGTCACCAAGGTCGCCGGCGGCACCGTGGTGTTCACCGACCCGCCCGCCCAGGTGACCGGCCTGAAGGTGAAGAACGTCATCGTCGTAGGGCAGAGCACCAACCCGCTGCTCTACGGCGGGCTGCTGCGCACGGTGGAGAAGATCAGCACCGTCGGTGGCGTGGTGACCCTCACCACCAGCCAGGCCGCGCTGGAGCAGGCCTTCCTGAACCTGGACTTCACCGCCACCGGTAGTCGGCTGGCCTCCGGGCCCGAGGGCTACCGGATCACGATGCTCAACCCCGACATCCAGGCGTCGGTGGCGTCCCAGGGCTCCGGCATGGTCGCGAACAAGACCTTCACTCTCGACCTGGCCGAGAAGCTCACCAACGATCCCAAGATGAAGGAGCGGCTGGGCAGCAACACCTCGGTCACCGCGAAGCTCACCGCGGCACTGAGCCTGAGCACCGACTGGTCGGCCACCGCCGGTCTCGAACGCGATCCCACCTACTACACCGTGGATCCCCGCGGTTACACCTTGACCTACGACTTCACCGCGACAGCGACCGCGAAGGCGTCGATCGAAGGCGAACTGGGCGTCGCCTACAAGCACGAGACGAAGCGCGATCCGCTGCTGACCATCAAGCCGGCGAGCTGCCTGACGGTGTACGCGGTCGTGCTGTGCCCCTCGCTGACGGTGTACACCGAGACCTCGATCGACGGATCGATCAAGTTCTCGTTCTCCGCCTCCTACGAGCGGACGATGGGCGGCAAGATCAGCCGTGACAACACCGGGACGGTCCACAAGACGGACCTGACCAAGGACCCCGTCACCAAGTTCGACTACTCGCTGGACGCGGCGGCCAAGGTCACCTTCGCCTTCCCCGTGGCGCTCGAGATCCTCGTCTACAACCTCGTGGGCCCGCGGCTGGAGATCACGCCCGCCATCGAGATCAGCGCGGACACCTCCGCCAATCCATGGCTGACGGTGAAAGCACCGCTGAAGGTCGCGCTGTTCTTCGTCGTCGACTTCAAGGTCGCCAGCATCTCCGCCGGCGGCGAGTTGTACAACAACTCCTTCACCCTGTACACGGCCCCCGGGCCGTTCCCCGGGCCGACCCTCTCCGGCGGCACGGCCCTCGCCCCGGGCGCACGTAGCGCACCGCCCTCCGAGAGCCTGACCGCGGCGGCCCAGCAGCACCAGTACACGGTGAACTGGCCGGCAGGATGCGACCCCGGCCAGGCGGTCACCTGGTCCATGGCACCCGGCTCGCTGGGCACCGTCGACCAGAACGGCCTCTACAGCCCGCCGCAGCCGCGCCCCAGCCACTACGTCGACCTGGTCACCGCCACCACCGCGGGGACGCCCACCTGCCCGACGGCCACCGCCCAGGCGGCCGTCCACCACGGGTCGACCCTCCCGGGCGCCCCCAAGCACCCCGCGATCAGCGCGGACGGCTCGACCGTCAGCTGGACCGCGCCCGCCGACAGCGGCAGCGCCATCCAGGAGTACGTGGTGACCGTGGTGCACGATCCCAGTGACCCGGCCGGTGCCGAAACGGTCCTGGGGACGGTGCCCGGCACCGCGACGTCACTGGCCGTCCCGGCCGACCGCGTCGCGCAGATCGAGGCGGACCACGCCAGGGTGCAGGTCACCGCGGTGAACGAGCGCGGGCAGGGCCCCGCCTCCGCCCTGTCGCACCCCGCCCCGTCCACCAACCTCCTGCCCTTCGTGGCCAAGACGGAGGGAACCGCGAACGGCGGCACCCTCTACGTGACGCCCCATATGGTCAACGTGGGCACGAGCGACGCCACGAACGTCCGCTACCGGCTCAGCTACCCCGAGGGCTTCACCAGCCGCACCAACCCCTCCGCGTGCACCGTCGACCAGACCCAGCGGCTCCTCACCTGTGACATGGTGGACATCGCCGCCGGCCACCAGACGATCACCCCGCTGATCTCGTTCACCGTCGGCCAGCTGACCCCGGGCACCAGCTACCCGCTGACCATGACCCGCCTGTCGGCCAGCCCCTACCCGAGCGATCCCAACAACGGCACGATGACCCTGCTCTGCACCGCCGACACCGCCGGCAAGGTCACCTGCGCCTGACGGTCCCCAGCGGCACGGAACCGGCTGTCCGCCGACCCCCGGCTCCTTCGGGGGTCGGCGGACACCTCGCGGTGGGCGGCCTCGTACGCTTCGACGCCGCCGGGTCGGATGCGGGTGTGCGGGGCGACCCTCATGCGGTCTCCGTCAGGATGACGACGTCGAGGACCCGCGGGCCGTGGACTCCTTCGACCCGGTCGAGTTCGATGTCGCTCGTGGCCGAGGGACCGGAGACGAACGTCAGTGGGCGGGTCGGGTCGAGCAGGGCGACGGCTTCGGGGACGTCGCCGACGATCTGCTCCGCGCGCACGACGCACAGGTGGTGGTCGGGCAGCAGGGTCAGGGCGCGTCGGCCCTGGCCGGGGCCGGCGTCGAGCACGATGGTGCCGGTGACGGCGATGCCGAGTGCGGCGGTGGTCACCACCGTGTCGGCCGCGTCGAGGTCGGTGATGCTCAGGGGCGGGGTGTCACGCAGCCAGGTCCGGGTGTCGGCGGGAAGCCACTCGCTCGGGAAGCCGTCCGGTACCACCGCCCGGGTCACCCCACGGTCGGCGAGGGTGCGGCGGATCGCCTCGGCGGCCTGCGAGACGTCCGCCCGCAGCACGGTCGCGCGGTAGTCGGCGACCCGTTCGGCGAAGAGGTCGACGAGGTCGCCGTCGGCGTGGCTGCGCCGGTGGTCGCGGGGTACCGGAACGTCCTCGGGGTTCTCGGTGGCGGGGACGTCCGCCAGTGCCGCCCTGATCCGGCCGAGCACGGTCTCACGGCTGCTCACTCCTGCTCTCCCTCACGGTTCTTGCGCCACCAGGTGCGGAACGACTCGGTCGGCGGCGCGGGCGTGTCCCGGCTGTCGGACCAGCCGCGGAACGGTCCGGGCAGCCGTCCGATCCGGCCCCGCCGGGCGAGGAGGCGGCCGCCGAGTGCGGCGGCCCGCTGGGCGTACCCCAGTCGGGCGGGCGAGATCAGGACGGCGGTGGCGGCCTTCATGGCCAGTGACTCGGGGCTCGGCAGCCGGCTGCCCGCCCGCTTGGCCTCGACCACCTCGGCCCGCAGGTGGGTGAGGACCTGGGGAATGTCGATCTTCACGGGGCAGGCGTCGTAGCAGGCCCCGCAGAGCGTGGAGGCGAACGGCAGCGAGGCCGCGTGCTCCACGCCGACGAGCTGCGGGGTCAGGACCGCGCCGATCGGTCCCGGGTAGACGGAGCCGTAGGCGTGGCCGCCGGTGCGCTCGTAGACGGGGCAGACGTTGAGGCAGGCCGAGCAGCGGATGCAGTTCAGCACCTGCCGGCCGACGGTGTCGGCCAGGGTGTCGCTGCGGCCGTTGTCGAGCAGGACGAGGTGGAAGGTGTGCGGACCGTCGCCCGGGGTCACACCGGTCCAGGTGGACGTGTACGGGTTCATCCGCTCGCCGGTGGAGGAGCGGGGGAGGAGCTGGAGGAAGACCTCCAGGTCGCGCCAGGTCGGCACGACCTTCTCGATGCCCATCACAGTGATCAGCGTCCCGGGCAGGGTCAGGCACATCCGGCCGTTGCCCTCGGACTCCACGACGGTGACGGTACCGGTGTCCGCGCAGGCGAAGTTGGCTCCCGACACGGCGACCTTCGCCCGGAGGAACTTCTCCCGCAGGTGCAGCCGGGCCGCCTCCGCGAGGGCCGCCGGGTCGTCGGCGAGCCCCTCGGGAGCCGGGCGGCCCCAGCGGGCCATCTCGGTGGCGAAGAGATCGCGGATCTGGGTGCGGTTCTTGTGGATCGCCGGGACGAGGATGTGCGAGGGGCGGTCGTCGGCGAGCTGGACGATCAGCTCGGCCAGGTCGGTCTCGTACGCGGCGATGCCGGCTTCGGCGAGGGCCTCGTTGAGGCCGATCTCCTGGGTCGCCATCGACTTGATCTTGACGACTTCCCGCTCGCCGGTGGCCCGGACCAGCTCGGTGACGATCCGGTTCGCCTCGGCGGCGTTCGCGGCCCAGTGCACCACGCCGCCCGCGCGCGTGACGGACTCCTCCAACTGCTCAAGATAGAACGGCAGATGGCGTAGCGTCCGGCGTTTGATCGCCTCGCCGGTGGCCCGCAGGGCCTCCCAGTCGTCCAGTTCCCCGGTGACCCGGAGGCGCTTGTCGCGGATGGTGGTGGTCACCCGGCGGAGGTTGGTCCGCAGCCGGGTGTCGCCGAGGGCGGTGCGGGCGGCCTCGGGGAACGCCGGGCTGCCGAGGAACACCACGCCGCGGCCGTCCATCCTGCCGCTCATCGTGCGTCGCCTTCCGTGGCGGCCAGGATCTCGGCCAGGTGCATGGTCCGTACCGCCGAGCCCTGGCGGGAGAGTCCGCCGCCGATGTGCATCAGACAGGAGTTGTCCGCCGCGCAGAGCACGTCCGCGCCCGTGGCGGTGACCTCGCTCGTCTTGTCGGCGAGCATGGCGGCGGAAGTCGCCGCGTTCTTGACGGCGAACGTGCCGCCGAAGCCGCAGCAGGAGTCGGGCCGTTCCAGGTCGACCAGCTCCAGGCCGCGTACCGCGCGCAGCAGCCGCCCGGGGCGGTCGCCCAGCCGAAGCCCGCGCAGCGAGTGGCAGGTCGGATGGTAGGCGACGCGGTGCGCAAAGGCGGCGCCGACGTCCGTCACCTTCAGGACGTCGGTCAGGAACTCGGTGAACTCGTGCACCTTGGGCACCAGTTCACCCACCTCGCGGCGGAGCCGGTCGGGACCGTACCGGCCGGCGAGCACCGGGTGGTTCTCCCGGACCATGCCCGCGCACGACGCGGACGGCGTCACCACCGCGTCGTACTCGCCGAAGGTCCGGACGAACCCGGCCACCAGCGGCATCGCGTCCGCACGGTAGCCGGTGTTGAAGTGCATCTGCCCGCAGCAGGTCTGGGCCTCGGGGAACTCGACGGTGTGGCCGAGCCGCTCCAGGATCCGGACCACGGCCTTGCCGGTGTCGGGGAAGAGCGTGTCGTTGAAGCAGGTGATGAAGAGGGCGATGCGCATCAGGGGCCGTCCTTCGGTACCGGGACGTCGGCCGACAGCAGGCCCGACGCCTTCAGATCCGCCCAGAGAGCGTCCGGGATCGGGAGATCGAACTGCCGCGCGGCGTCGGTGATCTCGTCCGCGTTGCGGGCGCCGACCAGCACGCTCGCCACGGCCGGGTGGCCGAGCGCGAACCGGACGGCGGCAGCCCGCAGAGGCACACCGTACCGCGCGCAGACCTCCTGCATCCGCAACGCCCGCTCCACCAACTCCGGTGGGGCGGGCGTGTAGTCGAAGGTCGCACCCGGCCGGGGATCGGCCAGCACACCCGAGTTGAACACCCCGCCGACCACCACCGAGACACCCCGCCCCGCTGCGGCCGGCAGCAGATCCGCCAGCGCCGACCGGTCGAGCAGGGTGTACCGGCCGGCCAGCAGCACCACGTCGACGTCCGTCTCGCGGACGAACCGGGTGAGGGCGGCGGACTGGTTCATCCCCGCACCGATCGCCCCGACCACGCCCTCGGCACGCAACTGCCGCAGTGCCGGGAGCGCCTCGGCGACGGCCTGGTCGAGGTGGTCGTCCGGGTCGTGGAGGTAGACCGTGTCGACGTGGTCCACCCCCAGGCGCAGCAGGCTCTGCTCCAGGCCGCGCCGTACCCCGTCGGCGCTGAAGTCCCAGCGGCGTCGTTGCGTGGCGGGGACGGCGAAGCCGTCGGCGAGGTCGTCGCCGACCGGCTCGGCGACGGGTTCCAGCAGCCGGCCGACCTTGGTGGAGAGCTGGTACTCCGCTCGGGGGCGGCCGCGCAGGGCCTGTCCGAGCCGCCGCTCGGACAGGCCCAGTCCATAGTGCGGCGCGGTGTCGAAGGTGCGGACACCCGCCGCCCAGGCGGCGTCGACCGCCGCGGTGGCGGTGGCGTCGTCGACCGCGGTGAAGAGGTTGCCGAGCGCGGCGCCGCCGAAGGAGAGCCGGGTGGAGGTGACGGCGCTACGGCCGAGCCGGACCTGCCGCATCGGGTGCCTCCTCACTGTCCGGCCGGCCGCAGCCGGAGCTCGGCCATGCCGCCGTCGACGGCCAGGGCCGTGGCGGTGACGGACGCGGCGGCGGGGGAGGCCAGGTAGGCGATGGCGGCGGCGACCTCCTCGGCCGTCACGAGGCGTCCGGTGGGCTGGCGGGCGGCGAGAGCGGCGCGCTCGGCGGCCGGGTCGGTGGCCGCGTCCAGGAGGCGGCCGACCCACGGGGTGTCCACGGTCCCCGGGTTGACGCAGTTGACGCGGATGCCCTCCCGGACGTGGTCGGCGGCCATCGCGAGAGTCAGCGAGAGGACGGCGCCCTTGCTGGCCGAGTACAGCGCGCGCTGCGGCAGGCCGACGGTGGCGGCGACGGAGCAGGTGTTGACCACGGAGGCGTGGGCGGAGGCCCGCAGGTGGGGCAGGGCGGCCCGGGTGCTGCGGACGATGCCGAGCACGTTGATGTCCAGCACCCGGTGCCACTGCTCGTCGTCGTTGTCCTCGACGGTTCCGACCGCGCCGATGCCCGCGTTGTTGACCAGGATGTCGAGACCGCCGAGCGCCAGGGCCGCGGCCTCGACGGCCGTGCGCACGGAGCTGTCGTCGGAGAGGTCGGCGCGGAAGCCGAGCGGGCCGTCGCCCGGGTCCAGATCCAGCACCGCGACCCGCGCGCCGTGCTCGGCGAGGAGGTGGGCGGTGGCACGTCCGATGCCCGAACCGCCGCCGGTGACGAGGGCGGTCAGGCCGTCCAGGCCGGTCATGCCGCACGCTCCGTCCGCTGGGCGAGGTCGGCGGCCCAGAACGTGCCGTTCGGGTAGCGGAAGGTGCCGAGGGATTCAGGGTGCATGGTGGCGGAGAAGCCGGGCGCGGTGGGCGCGGTGTAGTGCCCCGACCGGATGACCACCGGGTCGGTGAAGTGCTGGTGGAGGTGGTCGACGTACTCGATGACGCGGTCCTCGGTCGTGCCGGAGAGCGCCAGGTAGTCGAACATCGAGAGGTGCTGGACCAGTTCGCACAGGCCCACCCCGCCGGCGTGCGGGCAGACCGGCACCCCGAACTTCGCGGCCAGCAGCAGGATGGCGAGGTTCTCGTTGACGCCGCCGACCCGGGCGGAGTCCAGTTGGAGGATGTCGATGGCACCGGCCTGGAGCAGTTGCTTGAAGACGATGCGGTTCTGCACGTGCTCCCCGGTGGCGACCTTCACCGGCGTGACCGCGCGGCGGATGGTGGCGTGGCCGAGGATGTCGTCGGGGCTGGTGGGCTCCTCGATCCAGAACGGGTCGAACTCGGCCAACGCGTTGGTCCATTGGACGGCTTCGGCGACGTTCCAGCGCTGGTTGGCGTCGATCGCCATCCGGATGTCCGGGCCGACCGCGGCGCGAGCGGCACGGCAGCGCCGGACGTCGTCGGCGAGATCGGCGCCGACCTTCAGCTTGATCTGGGTGAAGCCGTCCGCGACCGCCTGCTCGGCGAGTCGGGTCAGTTTCTCGTCGCTGTAGCCGAGCCAGCCCGGAGAGGTGGTGTACGCGGGGTAGCCGTGTTCGCGCAGGTGGGCCTCGCGCCCGGCGGAGCCGCTTCGCCCGGCCTTCAGTAGGGCCAGCGCCTCCTCGGGGGCGAGCGCGTCCGTGATGTAGCGGAAGTCGACCTGCGAGACCAGCCACTCGGGCTCGGCGTCGGCGAGCAGCTTCCACAGGGGCTTGCCCTCGCGCTTGGCGGCGAGGTCCCAGACCGCGTTGACGACGGCGCCGATGGCCATGTGCATCACGCCCTTCTCCGGGCCGAGCCAGCGCAGTTGGCTGTCCCCGATCAGGTCGCGACTGAGCTCGCCCGGGTCGGCGCACAGCTCCTCCACCGACCGTCCGACCACGTGGTGGCGGAGTGCGTTGATCGCGGCCACCTGGACGTCGTTGCCCCGGCCGATGGTGAAGGTGAAGCCGTGACCCTCCAATCCGTCGCCGGCGTCGGTGCGCAGCACCAGGTAGGCGGCCGAGTAGTCCGGGTCGGGGTTCATAGCGTCCGAGCCGTCGAGCTCGCGCGAGGTGGGGAACCGGATGTCGTACGTGTCGACGGCGGAGATCCGCGGGGTGACCGAAGGCAAGGGGCCGGCCCTTTCAGCGGGAACGGGAGGCGCTCAGGCCTGGGCGAAGGTCTGGGACTGTCGGCCGAGGCCGTCGATGGCCAGCTCGACGGTGTCGCCGGCGCGCAGGTACGGGGTGCCGGGCAGGCCGAGGGCGACCCCGGCCGGGGTACCGGTGTTGATCACGTCGCCCGGATTGAGCACCATGTACTGGCTCAGGTACCAGACGAGGTGTGCCACGTCGAAGACCATGTTCTTGGTGCTGCCGTCCTGGCGGGGTTCGCCGTTCACGGACAGGCGCAGGCCGAGGGCCTGGGGGTCGGCGACCTCGTCCGCGGTGACCAGCCAGGGGCCGAGCGGGTTGAAGGTCTCGCAGGACTTGCCGAGGTCCCACTGCGGCGAGAAGTCGAGCTGGAACTCGCGCTCGGAGACGTCGTTGCTGATCGCGTAGCCCCCGATCACCGCCGCAGCGTCCTCGGGGGAGTCCAGGTAGCGGGCCTGACGGCCGATCACGACGGCGAGTTCGACCTCCCAGTCGGTCCTGGTGGAGCCGCGGGGGATCAGCACCCGGTCGTACGCACCGACCACGGTGGCCGGGTCCTTCATGAACACCACCGGACGGGCCGGGATGGCGGCACCGGTCTCCTCCGCGTGATCACGGTAGTTCAGGCCGACGCAGATGACCTTGCCGGGGCGGGCGATCGGGGCGCCCACGCGCAGGCCCTCGGTGTCCAGCGGCGGGAGGACGCCCGCCGCCAGCGCCGCGCGGACCCGCTCGACGCCGCCGTCCGCCAGGAACGGTCCGTCGATGTCCGGGGTGAGAGCGCCGAGGGCGTACGTCCGGCCGTCACCGTCCTGGACGGCGGGGACCTCCTGGCCGACGGGCCCGAGTCGGAGGAGCTTCATGGAAAACCTCCTGTCAATGCGGAGTTCCAGCCCGCGAAAGAGGCAGACATCCGATGAATCCGCGTGCCTTGACCATAGGAGCACTCCGGGGCGAAGTGCAAGGATCCATCCGAGGTCTGTCCGGGTCCGGGTGGGCGTCGACGTCGAGCTGGCAGTAACGGTGCAGGTCGGCCGGCGGCAACCACCAGGTCACGGCGGGGATTCATCCGAGGTCTCCACGTGTCAGTGGGATGACGGACTCGTCAGCTCCTCGGTGCCGCACGGCGTCCGAGGAATCCGGACCGTCCCGCAACCCGCTGCGGGCGGCGGTGCGGACCCTCGCCGCGATGCGGATCCTGGTCGCGGGACAGGGTGCCGGTACCAACGTCTCCGGTCTCGACGCCGTTGAGGACCGGCTCGCCGCCGGCTCCCCGAGGTGAGCACCGGACGTCTGAGGCCGTCCCCCGGGGAGGAGGACGGCCTCAATCCTTGTGCTGCTCCAGCAGGCCGCCGAGTGGGTCCGGCCGGTCCGGTTGGACGTGTGGCGCCGGCCGGTCGGCTAGCGCGGCGGCAGGGCGGAGGCGGACGATCCGAGCGTCTTGCGCAGCCACTGCTCCACGCCGGCGACATGCACCGTGGCCCAGGCGTGGGCGAGGTCCGGCCGACGGGTTTCGATGGCGGACAGGATCGCCTCGTGCTGCTCCCTGGTGCGCTCGACGGCCCCCTCCTCGGTGACCCCGCGCCAGATCCGGGCGCGGGTGGTCGGCCCGGAGAGCCCCTCGACCAGCGAGCAGAGCACCGCATTGCCGGAACCGGCGGCGATCCGCTGATGGAAGTCCAGATCGTTGGCGATCAGTTCGTCCAGCGTGGGCTCGTCGCCCAGGCTGTCGAGCACGGTCCGCAGACCGGCGACGTCCTCGTCCGACATGAGGCTCGCGGCCATCGCCGTCGCGGCCGGTTCCAGGATGCGTCGTACCTCCAGGAAGTCCAGCACCGTGTTGTCCTGGTGGAAGTCGACCACGAAGCCCAGCGCGTCCAGCAGCAGATCGGGTTCCAGGCTGGTCACGTAGGTACCGTCGCCCTGGCGGACATCGAGCACCCTGATCAGCGAGAGGGCCTTCACGGCCTCGCGCAGCGAACTGCGGGAGAGGCCGAGCCGTTCGGCGAGTTCGGCCTCCTTGGGCAGCCTCGCCCCGGGACGCAGTTCGCCACTGACGATCATCGCCTTGATCTTGTCGATCGCCTCGTCGGTGACCGGCACGCGCATCCGCTCCCTCTTAGCTCAAACGTCTGATCTTTACAGCATAGACACCGCTCGCCGAGGCCTGCACGGCGTCAGGCCGGGAGCCGCCGCCGACGTCCCAGGCCAGGGCGGTGTGGGTGCAGTCGGCCTCGTAGACGTCGCCCCCGGCAGGGGTGAACCGGAATCGCTGGTTGGCGGCGCTGCTCGGCTTGCCGCCCCGCGGTTGACCGACTGTCACACGGCGCTCTGGGGCCGGGGCGGAGGAGACACGGTGACCGAACCGCCGGAGGGGACGGTGACGGCCTTGCTCCAGGCACCGAAGACGACGGTGGTGCCCAGTCCGGCCGCCCCGCGCAGTGTGGCGGAGGTGACCTGCCCGGACGTCCAGCTCAGGTCGACGGTCAGGCCGCCGCGCACACCGACGCCGGTGACGCTGCCGGACGCGGCCCAGGCCGAGGGCAGCGCCGGGAGCAGTTCGACCCGTCCGGGCCGGGACTGCACCAGCATCTCGACCATCGCGGACGGGGTGCCGAAGTTGGCGTCGATCTGGAAGGTCGAGCTGTTGTCGAAGCTGTACATGTCGAACATGTTGACGCCCGTGCCGTTGCTGAAGTTCACGGACGGCTTCAGCACGGCGAGGACCAGCTGGTACGCCTTGTCGGCGTTCTTCAGCCGGGCCCAGCACAGGGCGCGCCAGGCGCTGGCCCAGCCGAAGCTGACCATGCCGCGGGCGGTGAGCAGGGCGGTGGCGCCGGCGATGGTGGCGGGCGGGGAGTCCTGGAGGTCGATGCGGTCGCCGGGGAAGAGCCCGGCGAGCGGGGAGAGGTGGCGGTGGGTGGTCTCGCCGAGGTCGTCGTCGCTCATCCACTCCTCCAGCCAGCCGGTGGTGGCGCTGACCTCGGGCAGGTACAGCCTGTCCTGGAGGCCGCCGACCATGGTGGCGTAGGCGGTGTCCCGGCCGAGCCTGCCCGCGGCTTCGCGGTAGTTCCGGAACAGCTGCCAGACCAGTTCCTGCGCGTAGGTGATGCCGATCGCGTCCTCCGGACCGTGCTCGGGCGACCAGTCGTGGTCGTCGACGAGGACCTGGCGGGTGCCTCCGGTCGCCGGGTCGGGCACGGTGACGGTGATCAGTCGGGCTTCCCAGAACTCGCAGGCACCCTTGAGCAGTGGGTAGATCCGGTCGAGGTGGCCGGCGTCCTGCGTGTACTGGTAGTGCTCGTACAGGGAGTTGCACATCCAGGCGTTCCCGGCCGGGTGCCACCACCAGCCGTTGCCGCCACAGATGTTGGTGGATATGGCGAGGGTCCAGCCGGCCACGGTGCCGGAGGTGTTGCGGAACCGGTTGCGCGGGTCCTGGAAGAGGTCGCGGGTGGTGGCCTGCCAACCCGGCAGTTGGGCGACGCAGTAGTCGGTGAAGGCGTCGAAGCACTCCGACAGACCCACGCGGTCGGGCAGCCAGTAGTTCATCTGGACGTTGATGTCGGTGTGGTAGTCGCTCATCCAGGCCGGGGTGTTCCGGTCCAGCCAGAGGCCCTGGAGGTTGAGCGGGAGACTGCCGCGCGAGCCGCAGATCATCAGGTAGCGGCCGAACTGGAGGTACGAGGCTTCGAGTTCGGGGTCGGGCGCGGAACCGGGCTTGGCTCGGGCGGTGAGCCGGGAGGCCGTGTCCATGGCCCGCTGTGCGGCGCTCGACGTGCCGAGGTCGAGCGTCATGGTCTGCTGGAGCCGCCGGTAGTCGGCAACGTGCGTGGCCAGCAGGGAAGTCGCGGAGACGGCCGCCGCATCCGACGCCTTGCTCCGCGCGACCGCGAGTGGTTCGACGGCGGTGTCCTGGTAGGCGGTGGCCGCGTCAGCCTTGTAGGTGGTGCCACCGGAGATGATCAGCAGCACCTCCGTGCAGCCGGTGAAGCTCACCTTCGCACCCGAGGCGGAGACCGTGCCTCCGGCGCCGACCACCTTCACCACGGCCGCGTACCTGAGGGAGTTGGGCAGGGCCGCGGCGAAGGAGACGCTCGCGGCCGTGGCGTCGGCCGTGACCGTCTCGCCCCGGGTGCCGGCGAGCGTCATCGATCCGGCGTAGGAGCCGCCGCCGCTCTGCGTGAGCCGGACGACGACGACGTCGTCGGGGTGGCTGGAGTACATCTCGCGCCGGTAGGTGACGCCGCCCAGCTGGTAGGACGCGGTCACCAGTCCGTTGGAGAGGTCGAGCGTGCGGCGGTAGCCGGTGATCGCGGCGGTGGTATGGGTGGGCAGGTCCAGGTACGCCTTCGCGAGGAGCCCGAAGGTGCCGAAGTCGGTTGCGCCATAGGGGAACTGGCCGTCCGAATCGAGCGTGGCGTTGGCGGTGCCGGTCCACAGGGTGGCGTCCGAGAGGTACAGCGCGTCGCGGGACGGGCCACCGGTGACCATCGCGCCGAGCCGCCCGTTGCCGATCGGCAGGCCCCGTTCGAGGATCGCGGACTCGCTGCCGGGCGCGGCGTACCAGAGTGTGACGGCCTGGTCGGCCGGCACCAGCGACAGGGAGGCGGGGCGCGGCACGGCCGTGGCGGCCGCGGTGGCCTCCGGCGGGGAGTCGAGTGCGCACAGTGCGTCCGGCGACGCGGCCGTACGTAGGGTTCCACGACGCGACACGCCGTTCACGGGCGCGGGCCCGGGGTGTGGGAAGGCGGTCTCGGACATGGGTGCGTCCTTCCTGACGGTGTCGGGCTGGGATCAGAGCTCTGCTCATACATCAAATGAATGTCGGCCAGGCTAGCCTGGCCGATGCCAGCGTGGAAGGTATTCACCCGAATATCCCGCGCAGGGCTTACCGGAACATCCGATGTCTGAGGCCTCGGCACCTCATGAGTAGCCCTCATATCTGATGCCTCGACTGAGTGCAGGCCCATCGCCACGGTGAGCAAGGAGTCAGGCCGTGCCGAACCGACTCGACCTCCCGGCGGGCTTCCGCTGGGGCGTCTCCACCGCCGCCCAACAGATCAAGGGTGCCGTCGAGGAGGACGGGCGCGGCCCGTCCGTCTGGGACGTCTTCGCCGCCTGCCCCGGCGCCGTCCGCGACGGCCACGCGGGCGCGGTCGCCTGCGACCACTACCACCGGTGTCCCGAGGACATCGCCCGATGAAGGGCCTCGGGCTGCTGGACGGCTACCGCTTCTCCATCGCACCGAATGCCGGACGGCAGTATCGCCCAAGTCAAAGCACCGCGCGTCGGAGGAGCAATCGTCAAGACTTGTGGATCGGCGGTGGATCGTCAGAGGTCCGCCCGGGGGTGTGTGTAGCGAATTCGACGATCCGTGTCAGGGATGGGTTCCAACCCTGCGTGGTTCCCACGACCAGGCAGGGGACGTCGAGCGCAATCGGGACCCACGACTCGATCGGCTGCTCGCCTTCCGCGATGCTTTGCAGGAGCTCGGCGTCCGTATGAACGGCGCGCGAGGGATCTTCGGCGGCTCGGTGGGTGATGCGCATGCGGGCGACTTCGGGATCGATGGTGCAGCGCACGATGCGGATGTCGGCCAGATCCGCGAGCGGTTCCAGGCCCGGACGCCAGAGGCGGTCCTGGAAGGCCGCCTCTGCCACCAGGCTCTCTCCCGAGGCCAGGAGGTCACCGATGGTGCGAAAGAACACCTCCAGCGTCTTCAGGTTCGAGTGATCGGCGGGATCTGCCCCAGTGGCGGCCAGGCGTTCCTTGATCTCGTCACGGCAGACCGCCGGCCAGCCCAGAGCGTCGGCCAAGGCGTGCGCCAGGGTCGTCTTGCCCGCCCCGGGCGGGCCGCTGACGACGAGCAGTGTCGGGCGGCGCGTCATGCTGCGGCCTCGCGCTCGATCAGGACGCCGTTGTCGAAGCGGGCTCCCGCGCGGACGAGGGAGACCAGGTGGGCGCCGGTGATCGCGGGCCATCGGGACTGGGCGGACTCGACCAGCTTGAACACCATCGCGAGAGCGGCGGCTCGGCTACCGGCACCGCGGGTGACCTTGGTGCGGGTTTGACGGTGGAGAATGTGGACTCCGTGGGATTCGTGGTCCGCAGGTGGATCCAGGGCTCGGCCGGGAAGTCGTAGAACGCCAGCAGCTCCTCTCGGTCCTCGGTGATCTGTCGCGGTGCCGGTTGTCTCCGCGCTGCTCGGCTCAAGCGTCTGCAGCACCGGCCGGACACCCTCGACGGCTTCAGAGCCGGCACCGGCCTGACCCTCGACACCCCGGCCTCACCCTGACGAGCCGAGGTCAGGTAAGTCTGTAACGCCGGCAGCCGAACACGTCGCCATGGAGCTGCAGAGCTGAACGCGGCTCAGTGAGTCTGACTGCTGGTCCGGCTGCGCGCGCCGGCCGCCACCGGGGGGCGGCCAAGGTCTACCTCCCTCGTAGCCACCCCCTGCCCCGGGAGTGTTTCTGCCAGTACGTCAGTGCCTGCTGGGTGGTCACGAGGTCGGGGTGGTCCGGGCGGAGTACGCGCAGTTGCTCGTTCAGCAGGTCGGAGAGCAGGGCAACCGCGCCGCGACGGTCGCCGGAGCGGCCGCGCCAGTGGGCGAGCGCGGCGCGGGTGTGGAAGATTCCGGACCGGTCGGTGTCGGTGGCTACCGCGTACGGGTTGGACCAGGCGCCCCGAGAACGCCGGGCGATCTCGCGCGACTCCAGGCGGATCTGGTCGTTGAGCAGGTTGGTCAGGACGGTCACGGCCCCTCGCGTGTCGCCCGACTCGCCCAGCCAGTGGCCGAAGCGGAAGCGGGTGTCGAAGGCGAGCGGGTGCTCCGGCCCGTACGTGCGGAACTGCTCGTCGACGAGCTGGCGAAACACGACCACTGCCCCGGCGGTGTCCCCCGCCCTTCCCTGCCACTCGGCGGCGGTGCGGCGCAGAGCGAAGTCGGGCGGGCCCGTCCGTCCGTCAACGGCGGCGGTGTACCGATCATCAGCGAGCATGTCGTGATAGACACTTGCGACGCCCGGCAGGTCGCCTGCCTCTTCGAGCCAGTGGGCCAGGCGGTAACGCAGCTCGGTGACCTCCTTGACGAGGCGGACCCGCTCGGAGGGGAACAGTCCGTACTCCGGGTTCAGCAGGGCCAGATGATCGTCGATCATCCGCCGGTACTCGGTGATGGCGGCGGCGAGATCGCCGGACTCCGCCCGCAGCCGCGCGATCCGGCCGCGCAGTTTCGTCACGGACTCGTGCCGGGCTCCCAGCCGGTCGGCCGTCGTCGGCAGCAGCGCTGAGAAGTAGTCCAGTGCGGCCTGTGGCCGGCCGTCGTCCGCCAGCGCGTCGCCCACCCGGAGCACGAGGTCGTGCAGCCGCGCACCGGTACTCCAGCCGTGCCGGAGATCGGGCTCGCCGGATCCCAGCATGAGGACCGGGGCATTGCGCATCAGCGCCTCGACATTCGAACGCAGCACGTCCGGCGCGAAGTCGAGGACGCGCGAACGCAGATGTGACATCTGCTCATGCGGAGGCACCATGAAGAACAACGCCGCGTTCGTCTCGTCCGCCGACTTCCGGGACGCGACGTGGAGCAGGCTGGCGGCCCAGTCGACCAGCTCCGCGGCCCGGCGCGCGGGCACGCCCTCGCGGACGGCCCGCTGTACCGCAGGGTGGACCCGCACGGACCGGTCCTGGTCCGCCGGGTCGTGGTCGAGCAGGCTCCACCGGTGCAGCAGCGCGAGCGTCTCGGCGGCACTCCCGTCCGGCTCCACGTCCTCCGCCGGGCGTGCGGTCCCCTCCGGGTCGCGATACCTGAACGCAGGGGTCAGCACCGCAGCCGGGATGCCGTCGGAAGCCAGCGGCGCCGCCAGCTCCAGCAGCGCCCGCGCCGTCCCGACCGGCGCCTGGGCGTCGGCGCGCTCCAGCGCGAGGTCCCATACGTTCGGCAGCGGCAGGGTCTGCCCGTCCGGCAGTCCGCCAGGGTCCGGTACGAGGTCGGCCATCTGCCGCCCCTCGTCGCGGAGCAGGCGGAGGTAGTCGGCGCAGCTCAGGCCGGTGCTGACCAGGTAGGCGGCCACCTGCGCGAGCGCGACCGGCAGGTGTCCGAACTCGCGGGCGAGCGCCTCCAGCTGCTCAGGCGGTTCGACTCGCCCGGACGCGGCGAGCACCGCCGTGAGGTAGCCGAAGGCCTCGGCGGAGCTGAACGACGGCACGGTGACCACCTGTCGGCCGAGCCCCTCGCGGGCCACGTCCCGACGCCAGGTGGTGACCAGGGTCCGCCCGACGCGCTGGTCCCCAGGCCAGAGCCCACGCAGATCCTCGGGGTCGACCAGACCATCCAGGACGATCAGCCAGCGGACCGCCTCCCCGCCCCCGCCCGGCCGGAGCCAGGCCAGGAACTCCCGCGCGCCCTGCTCCGGATCGGCCGGGTCACCACCAGTGATCTCGGCGATGGCCCGGGCATAGGCGGTCAGAATCTCCGCGCGGCTGCCGGCGGTGACCCAGACCAGCAAGTCGAGCTGCCCGGCCTGCCAGGCCGTCCGGGCCTCGCTCGCGGCCAGCTGGGTCTTGCCGGCCCCCGCTGTGCCGACCAGAATCCGGTGGCGCGCAGGGGTGTCGCAGATGCCGACAACGGCCCGGTGCTGGAAGCAGCCCGCGGTCTCCGGAACCGCCCCGACCTGGTGCGGCCAGGCCGCCGGGGCACGCCGGCCGGCGTAGTAGGCCACGTGGTCGGCGTGACCGACGGCGAGGCTGTGGTTGCTCGCCCGTACGCCCGTGAACAGCGGCGGCGGCGGCGAGGTCTGTGATGGGCTAGGCGTAGCCGGTCCGTTCAGCCCCTGGACGGATCCGGCCCCTGAGGGTGGCCGATCTGCACACCCCCGCGGATCACACCGGCGGCGACCGAGCCTTCCTGTGCGCTGATGTGCACGCTTCCGCCGACCGCCATCCCGCCGTCCCCGGCCGACACCCGGGCCTGCGCCGCGCGCTCATCGAGCAGCTCGCGCAGAGCCTCGCCCGCGCGCTCGCGCTCGTCGTCCGGCAGATCCTCCAAGAACGCCTCGAACCGGACCTGCCAGGAGGCCTCCTGCCGGATCCGGAGCCGCTCCAGCTGGCCGCCCTCGGCCGCCGCGAGCTCGGCGGCGGTGCGTTCCAAACGCTCCAGCTCAGCGCTCTCGCGCTGGGCGTTCCCCCGCCCGAACCAGGCGGCCACCCGGTTTCGGAACCCCTCCCAGGCCGAGGTCCCGGCCGCGGTCATCACCGCCGTCCCACCGGACATGGCCAGCGCGGTCAGCGCCTCGGACAGCATGTGCAATCCCCCCGTGTCGGCAACCGTCACCCCGACCGTACCGCGAGCCGGGCACCGTGCCCAGGCGGATAGGCCGAGAACGCCTGCCTGTCCGCGGTCGTGCCGGTTCACCGCGGTTTCGGGGCAGACGATCTGAACACGCGTCAGAGTCCCGTTGCAGTAGCGCGAAAGATCAGGCCGCTGTGGCGAGTGCCCGGGCGGGCTGCGTCTGCTCGTAGGCGTGGCCGACCCGCAGGAGCGTGGGCTCACCGAGGGGCCGACCGAGCAGTTGCATGCCGATGGGCATGCCCGCCGAGTCGCGGCCGACCGGAACGGTGAGGGCGGGCAGTCCGGTGATGTTGGCGGGGGCGCAAAGGCGCACGTAGGCGTCGGAGACGCTCTCGGCCGTGCCGTCGGGCCAGGTGACCGTCTCCTCGTCGGCCCCGACCGCGGGCATCGGGACGCTCGGGGCGGCGATCACGTCGACCTCCTCCAGCATCCGTGCCCACTCGGCGCGCATGAGCGTGCGGGAGCGTTGAGCGCGCACGTAGTCACCGGCGCTCATCAACTCGCTTGCCTCCAGGAGGATGCGGACGTCCTCCTGGTACAGCTCGGGGACCGTTCGCAGGCTGCCTTCGTGGTAGGCGCCGGCCTCCGGCACCATCAGGCCCCACTGGGTGGCCTGGATGTAGCGGGTCATCGGGATGTCGACCTCGACGAGCTGTGCGCCCAGGGCTTCCAGCTGCCCGATGGCGTGCCGGACGGCGGACTCCACCTGTGGGTGGACGTTGTCGAAGTAGTAGGTGCGCGGCAGGCCGATGCGCAGCCCCGTCAGGTCCGTGCCGGCCTCGGGCCGGTAGTCCGCGGTGAGCACGGACAGCGAGGCGGGGTCGCGCGGATCGTGTCCGGCCAGCGCGGTCAGGACCAGGGCCGCGTCCTCGACGGTGCGGGTGATCGGGCCGACGTGGTCCAGTGACCAGGACAGGGAGGTGACGCCGTGACGGGGGACGAGACCGTAGGTCGGTTTGAGGCCGACGACCCCGTTGAGCGCGGCGGGCACCCGGATCGACCCGCCGGTGTCGGTGCCCAGGGCGAAGGTCGCGGTGCCCGACGCGACGGCGACCGCGGAGCCGCCGCTGGAGCCACCGGCGACCCGGCCGCGGTCCCAGGCGTTGCGGGTCTGCGGGGTGGTCAGGCCGAACGCGAATTCGTGGGTGTGGGTCTTGCCGAGCAGGATCGCGCCGGCTGTGCTCAGACGCGCGGCGACCGTGCTGTCCGCCGGCGCGCGATGGTCGGCGCGGACCCGGGAGCTGGCCGTGGTGGCCATCCCGCTGACATCGATCAGGTCCTTGAGCCCCATCGGGATGCCGTGCAGCGGTCCCCGGTAACGGCCTTGCGCCGCTTCGTGTTCGGCTTCGCCCGCCGCCCGGCGCGCCTGCTCCGCGGCGACCGTGACGTAGGCGCCGAGGCGCGGCTCCGTCTTCTCGATGCGATCGAGGACGGAGTCGACCAGTTCGACCGGGGACAGTCGCCGGGCACGTATCGCGTCCGCGGCGGCGGCGAGGGACAGCTCATACGGCTGCATCGTGCTTCTCCTCTCCGGCGCGGTAGGCGGCGGCGGGCGGGACGTCCGCGAAGTCCAGCTCGCGCAGGACCGAGACGACGCTGTGGATGTGGTTGGCGACCGCGGCGACCGCGGCGTGGCGCTCGGCGGGCAGCACAAGTCCGGCGCGGGCGGCCCAGCGGGCGGCCTCCGGCGGTGTGAGTTCGACGGCGGACATGGATGTTCTCCCTCTCGGTCAGACTGGAGTGACGGAGTGACGAGGCCTTGAAGGCCAAGGATTCGCTTGAGGTGACTGCGGATGCCGCGGCGGCTCGGCGGCTCGTGCGGGGGCGGCAGAGCGGCACCGACCGCGTGATCAGGCCGCGGTGGCCGGGATCTCGACGCCGGGCTCGGCGAGCAGCCGGTAACGGCCGTTCTCCCGGTGGACGGTGCCGGCTGTGGGCTGCGGGAAGTGGGTGCCCAGGAGCAGCGCGTCGGTGTTCGCCAGAGCGTCGAGCAGTCGGCTGCGGCTGCGGATCGCCTGGGCCGGGTCGATGTCGACGCAGCTGTTGACGTGGGGGTGGGACAGCTGCACGGGGTGGTGGATGCTGTCGCCGGTGATCAGCGCCCGGCGGTCGGTGCCCCGCAGTTCCACGGCGACCTGCCCCGGGGTGTGGCCCGGGGCTGGGACCAGGAGGACGCCCGGCGCCACCTCGCACCCCTGCTCGGGCACGTCCACGAGGTGGTACTGCCCGTTGTCGCGCACCGGGTGGACGGAGTCGCGGAACATCTGGCTGCGGGCCTCGTCCAGGTCGGTGGCGGCCCAGTGGTCCCATTCGGTGCGGCTGGTGAGGTAGCGGGCGCCCGGGAAGGTGGGGACCCAGTCCTCGCCGGCGAGGCGGGTGTTCCAGCCGACGTGGTCGGTGTGCAGGTGCGTGGTGATCACCAGGTCCACGGACTCGGGCGGGAAGCCGGCCGCCGCCAGCCGCTCCAGGAACTCGGTGTCGAGACCGTTCCAGGCCGGGTTGGCGCGGTTCTTGCCGTTGCCGATTCCGGTGTCCACGACGATCCGCAGTCCGCCGGCCTCCACCGCGAAGCTGTGGCTCGCGAGTCGCGGGACGTCGGCGTCGGCGAAGTCGGGGCGCAGCCACGAGGCCTCGTCCAGCACCTCCCTGGTGGCGTCCGGCAGCAGCCAGGGTCCGGTCTCCCGCGGCAGTTCGATCTCGTCGACGCGGCGCACGGCGATGTCGCCGAGGCTCCATCCCGTGTTCGTGAAGGCGGTGCTGTCCTGACGGGGCGTGGCGGTGTTCATCGGTGGGTCCTTCCTTGTGGGCGGGGCAGGGCAGGGCAGGGCGGGGCGGTGCGGGGCGGTGCGGCCGGGCAGCACTCGGTCAGGCGGTACGGGGCTGCCGCACGGCGCGGGTGAGGCCGGTCAGGGCCAGCAGGACGACGGTCGCGGCGTGGAGCGAGACGGCGGTCCGCAGGCCGTACAGGTTGGTCAGCAGGCCGGCAAGGACGGCGGGGATGCTCATGGCCAGGTAGCTGAGGACGTAGTAGGCGGCGAGCGTGCCGGCGCGTTCGCCCGGGGCGGCCGGGGGCAGCAGCAGGCGCAGGGCTCCCTGGGTGACGGCGCCGAAGCCCGCGCCCGCCACTGCGGTGCCGGCGAACAGCGCGAGCAGGCTGTGCAGTTGGGGGCCGCTCAGGGTCAGCAGGGCTCCCGGGATCAGGAGCGCGGTGCCGACGAGGCTCACGGTGCGGGCGGGCAGCGCCCGGGCGGTGTGGCCGGCGAGGCCGGCCGCCGCCGTCAGAGCGAAGAAGACCAGGCCACCGGTGGCGCGGGCGGTGTGGGGGTCGATGAGTCGGGCGAGCGAGGGGCCGAGGGAGGAGTAGAAGCCGCCCAGGGCCCAGGCGGCGGCGATGCCGGGCGCGGCGAGCGCGAGGGCCGGCCGGGAGACGGGGGCGACGGTGATCGCGGGACGTAGCGAGCGCCAGGCGCCGGGGTGGGGGTGGGCGGTCTCGGGGGTGAGCAGGACTGCGGCGGCCTGTGCGGTGAAGAGCAGGAGAAGCAGCAGGTGGACGGTGCGGGTGGGGGCGGGGGCGCACCGCACGAGGGCGGTGGCGGCCAGCACCCCGACCGCCATGCCGGCCACGGGGGTGATGCCGTTGGCGACCGTTGCCCGGCCCGGGCGGTCGGGGTCCTCGAAGTCGAGCAGGGCGGCTCCGGCGGCGCTGGTGGCCACGCCGGTCGCCAGGCCCTGCAGGATCCGGGCGGCGATCAGCGTCGGCACCCCCTGAGCGGTGGCGAAGGCGGCCATCGCGACGGCTTCGGCCAGCAGTGCACCGGCGAGGACCGGGCGCCGGCCGAGGTGGTCCGACGGCGTGCCCGCGGCCAGCAGCGCCACCAGCAGGGCGAGCGCGTAGGCACTGAACACGACGGTGAGCGTCATCGCCGAGAAGTGCCATGCGGCCTGGTAGAGCGCGTAGAGCGGGGTCGGTGCGCTGGACGCGGCCAGCAGGACCACCAGGACCGAGGCGTGGAGCGGGAAGGCACCGCGGCGGCTCAGCACGGGCAGGCGGCGGGGGTGGGACGGCAGGGCTGTGACGCCGGTCATGGAAGCACCTCTGAGCCTTAAGGCGAATGCTTTGCGTTTAGCACTGTAGGCTCACTGCTCCCCAAGACGCAAATATTTAGCTTTTACGCGACGGGGCGGGAGGAGACGCGATACGGCCGAGCGCTGCCGCCACCAGATGGCCGGTGTAAGCCTCCGACAGATCGGAGGGGCGGAACAGGACGCGGTAGATCAGGGGGCCGACGACGACGTCCAGCAGGGTCTCCACGTCGGGCACGGCCTCCCCGCGCCCGGCCGCGCGCACACCGATCGCCTTCAACTGCTCGGCGGCGTAGTCGGAGCAGCGAACCGCATTGCCCTGCTCGGGGTCGCCCAGCAGGGCGTCGCGGATGTAGGTGCGGCCCGCCGCCGAGGACATCTCGTCGGCGAACTGCGCTGCCCATGCCTCCAGGTCCGCCCGCAGGCTGCCGTGGTCGGCCGGCGCGCCGTCGGGGCGCAGCCGCTCGACGGCCACGTCGGACAGCAGTTCCCGCAGGTCCCCCCAGCGCCGGTAGACGGTGGACGGCGTCACTCCCGCGCGGGCGGCGATCAGCGGCACGGTGAGCGCTTCCCGCCCCACCTCCGCCTCCAGATCACGGACGGCCTGGTGCACGGACTGCTGGACGCGTGCGCTGCGCCCGCCGGGGCGTGTGGTCGCTCGAGTACTCATGCGCACAGCTTAATGCGAAGAAGTTGCGTCTGGGCCGACCGAACCCTGGGGCTCACTCCGCACAGACGCCGCAGAGCCACCTGTCCCGCCAGCACGGCACCGCCCCGGACCAGGCGCCAGAAGCGGCTGAACAGCCACCCGTTTCGAGCCGGGACCAGGCTGCCGATCCCGGCACGGGGAGTACGGCTTGCCTCACCACCAGCGGCGAGTCCCACACTGCCGGATCTGCGCATGTACACCGAGCTTGCACGCCGAACCGGCAGGCCCCGGCGGCCGGTGGCCGTCAGTGGCGTTCGACGGCGAACGGGCCCTCGTCGACGAAGCGGCGCAGCTGGCGTGCGAAGGCTTGGGCGTCCGCCTGGGGCCAGGTGGCGAGCGAGGCCTCGATGCCGGCCGTCAGTCGCCGTCTGGTGACAGACACGATGTCGTGGCCCTGCCCGGTGAGCGCGAGGAGGGTCGCGCGGCCGTCGGTCGGGTCGGGTTGGCGCTGGAGCAGGCCGGCCTGCTCCAGTCGGTCGGCGCGGCGGGTCACGGTGGTGCGGTCCAGTCCGATCTCGCGGCCCAGGTCGGCGGCGCTGCACGCTCCGGTCCGGGCCAGGCCGCTGAGGACCGGGTAGGTGAGGTCGTCGACCGCCTTCCCCAGTCCCTCGGTCAGCTGGGTGTAGAGGCGGGCGCGAGTGCTCCGCCGCAGGAGCAGCCCCAGTGCCTCGGCGATGTCGTGTCCCGTCGAGTTCTTCACCCCTCCAGATTAGCGTGCTCGGCGCACGCTTTTCCTGGTACGGTCAGAAGCGTGCTCCAGGCACGTATCTCTGATCGATCCAGAGCGGGCCACTCCCGCACCCAATCGAAGGAATCCCATGAAGCACACCGACGCCCACGCCGCCCTCACCGACCTGCTCCTGACTCCGGGCCTCGACCTCGACGAGGCCGCCGACCGGCACTTCGCCCCCGACTACCGCCAGCGCACCGACGGCGACTGGGCCGACCGCACCGAGTTCCTCGCCCACATCGCCCATCTGCGCACGGTCGTCGCCGGCGGTTCGGTCGAGGTGCACGACGAACTCTCGTCCGGCGACCGCTACGCCGACCGCCACACGATGGAGGTCATCAAGACCGACGGTTCCACCGTCCGCATGGAGGTCTACCTCTTCGCCGAGTTCGCCCCCGACGGCCGCTTCCGTCGCATCGAGGAGACCACCCTCATGCTCGAAGGTGCCGACGCCGACCGGAACCTCGGCAGCGCCCGCTGAGCCACATCGCCCACCTGATGAGGCGGTCCGCCACCAGCGTGCCGACCGGATTGCCGCACGCCCGGTAGGTTTCCTGGAGGACGACGACGGTACCCGTCCGACCTTCGCGAGCCCCACCCACTCGCGCCCGCACCGAACCGGCGGTGCCGGACCGCCAGGCGCGACCTGTGCGGACCCGGCCCGCGGGCTCCGCGTCCGGATCAGTCGGGGTCGCGGGCCAGCCAGGCGCCGACGGCTGGTAGTGCTTCGGGGCCGCTGTCCGTGGTCACGGAGGCGGCGAGGTCGGCGATCGTGACGGCGGCCAGGGAGGCGCGCCAAGCGGCGTCGGCGGCGCCCATCACCCGGGCGATGGGGCACGGTCCGGTGCACTGCTCGGGCGGGGTGCCCAGTGGACCGCGCTGGCGGATCTCGGTGCAGGTGAAGGCGGGGTTCGCCCCGTCGACGGCCTGTACTACGTCCAGCACGGATATCTCGGCGGGCGCCCTGGTGAGGACGTAGCCGCCGGTCTTGCCCTGCACCGAATGCACCAGGCCCGCGCGGGACAGTGCCTGCAACTGCTTGGCCAGGTAGCTGGGCGACACGTCGTGCAGGGTGGCCAGCCGGGCGGCCGGGATCGGGTCGGCAGCCGCGGTCAGCACCACGCAGCAGTGCAGCGCCCACTCCACGCCACCCGACAGCTTCATTCCGCCTCCATTTGACTCGGACAAAGGATATCCGAGTAGCATCTCGGATAGAACTTGTCCGAGTTTGGGTCGGGCATCCGTGCCCGGCCCGCGAAGGAAGGCACCCCATGAAGATCACCGTCATCGGCACCGGCCTGATCGGATCCCAGCTCGCCGCCGAGCTCACCGCCCGCGGCCACGAGGTGACGACCGCCTCGCTCTCCTCCGGCGTCGACCTGCTGACCGGAGCCGGCCTCGACCAGGCGCTCGCCGGCGCGGAGGTGGCCGTCAACGTCACCAACTCGCCCACCTTCGACGAGCAGTCGATCGCGTTCTTCCGCACCACGGTCGGCAACCTGCTGGCCGCGGGCGGGCGGGCGGGCGTGCGCCACCAGGTCGCGCTCTCCATCGTCGGCGTCGACCAGGTGCCCCAGCTGGACTACTACCGCGCCAAGACGCTCCAGGAGGAACTGCAGCGCGGCGGCCCGACGCCCTACTCGATCGTGCGCGCCACCCAGTTCTTCGAGTTCATGGAACCGACCATGTCCTGGACCTCGGACGAGAACGCCGTGCGCCTGCCCGCGACCCCGATCCAGCCGATCGCCAGCGCCGACGTCGTCGCCGCCCTCGCCGACGTGGCCACCGGCGCGCCGCTCGACGGGACCCTGGACGTCGCCGGCCCCGACCGGTTCACGCTCGACGAGATCGGCCGCCTCACGCTGGCCGCCCGCGGCGACCGGCGCCCTGTCCTCGTCGACGACCGGGCCGGCCTGTTCGCCGCCGTCCCCGGCGACGTCCTCACCCCCGGCCCCGGCGCCCGCCTGGCCCCCACCCGCTACCGGGACTGGCTCGCGACGGCCCGCTGACCGCCACGGACTGGGTGTCACGAGGCAGTCCCAGGCGTCACGGAGGCTGGACGAGATAGGCCCGACCTGCTGACTCCGGATCGCTGAACATGGGGGGACGCCGGCTCGAACGCTGGGGGTCAAGTGGGCTCTCGGTGAGATCCAGGGTCGGTCAGTCCCTGTCCAGCGGGTCCATCCTCTGTGGTGATCGGCGTCTCGAGGTGGCAGTCGACTGCCTCTGGCGTTTCGATGTCGAGCCGATAACATGAGCTCTCCTCATGTCTATCTCAGGAGGCTGGCATGCCGGACCGTTTCGACCTGCCGGCGGGATTCCGCTGGGGCGTTGCCACCGCCGCCTATCAGATCGAGGGGGCGGTGGAGGAGGACGGCCGCGGGCCTTCGGTGTGGGACACCTTCTCGGCCCGCCCGGGCGCCGTCCGCGACGGGCACACCGGTGCGGTGGCGTGCGACCACTACCACCGGTACCCCGAGGACATCGCCCTGATGGAGGGCCTCGGGTTGGACGGCTACCGCTTCTCCATCGCCTGGCCCCGGGTGCTGCCCACCGGCACGGCCACGGTCAACCCCGCCGGACTCGCCTTCTACGACCGCCTGGTGGACGACCTGCTCGCCGCCGGCATCACCCCGCTGCCCACCCTCTTCCACTGGGACCTCCCGCAAGCCCTGGAAGACGCCGGCGGCTGGCTCAACCGGGACACCGCGTACCGCTTCGCCGAGTACGCGGCAGTGGTCGCGGACCGGCTCGGCGACCGCGTCCCCGCCTGGATCACCCTCAACGAGCCCTTCGTGCATACGGTCTTCGGCTATGCGCTGGGCACCCACGCCCCCGGACGCGCCCTGATGTTCGAGTCGCTCCCTGCCGCCCATCACCAGCTCCTGGCTCACGGCTTGGCGGCCTCCCTGCTCCATGAGCGAGGCCTGGAGGTGATGCTCTCCAACAACCTCACTCCCGTCTGGCCGGCCTCCGACTCGGCCGAGGACGGGGCTGCCGCCAGGGCCTACGACGCTCTGCACAACCGTCTGTTCACCGACCCCGTCCTCCTCGGCACCTACCCCGACCTCTCCGCCCTCGGCGTCCCCGACGACATCTACGGCGCCATCCGTCCCGGAGACACCGACCTCATCCACACCCCCGGCCTCGACGGCCTCGGCGTCAACTACTACAACCCCACCCGTATCGCCGCCCCCACCGACCCGGGCCTGCCCTTCGACCTCGTCGACATCCCCGACGTCCCCCACACCGCCTTCGGCTGGCCCGTCGTCCCCGACGGGCTCCGCCAACTTCTGACCGGCTTGAAGGAGTCGTACGGAGCGGCACTCCCGCCGATCACCATCACCGAGAACGGCTGCTCCGTCGAGGAATCCACCACCCCCGACCAGCCCCGCATCGACTTCCTCGCCGGCCACCTCGATGCCCTCGCCCAAGCGGTCGCCGAAGGCATCGACGTCCGCGGCTACTACACGTGGTCGCTGATCGATAATTACGAGTGGTCGGAGGGGTTTAGTCAGCGCTTTGGTCTGGTCCACGTCGACTTCGAGACCCAGAAGCGCACTCCCAGGGCCTCCTACGCCTGGTACAGGGATCTGATCGCGGTCCATCGGAGGCGGTTCGCGGAGTAGGCAAGCTGGCAGAAGCTGGCAACTCTGGTGCCAGATAGTCGACTTGCGGGAGAATGGTGACTTACGGTAACGGCCTCGCTATAATGACACCCTGTTCGACGGGCTGAGGGGTACCACCAGCGCTTCGGCCTGGTGCATGTTCGACTTCGAGACGCAGGAGCGCACGCCCAGGGCCTCGTACGCTTGGTACCGGACCTGATTGAGCATCACCGTACCTACCGGGGCGAGTAGTTGGCGTCCCGATGGCGCGGGGTGTGTGGCCTCTTGGCGACGCCCGAGGGTCGTTCGGATGACGCGGCCCGCGGTGGCTGCGGCCCGGGGGGATGGCCCGCCTTGCGACTCCGGGGACGCCCGCACCGCGCGCCCCGCCGCGACGGGACCTCCGTGCCGGCGACTCCCGCAACGTGACGAGGTCCGGGTGGAGGTGTCCTGCGGAAGCGAGACCTCACCTAGTCGGCCGGGGTGAGGCGGCTTCCGGTGGCCAGTTGGTGGAGTAGTTCGACGGTCTCTTCTTCGTGAGACGCGAAGACTCCGTGGTCGCTGTGCCAGGAGAGCGCGCGGGTTGCCCGTGCGGCGAATCGGCGTTGGAGGTCTGGGTGCATGGCGCGGTCCTCGGTGCAGACGACGTAGGTGCTGGGTCGTTGGTGCCAGGCGGCGCTGGTCGTCGGCTGATGGGCGGGGGTCATCATCTGGGGGACGAGTTCGACGGTGTGGCGGGCACGTTCTTCTTCGCCGAGTTGGGCATGGAACAGTCTTCCCGCAGCCTTCGGGTCGATCGTCGTGGTTCCGGCGGGGTCACCGAGCATGCTGGTCCCCAGGTCAGTGGGTGGCGCACTGGCGAGAAGGCCGAGGGCGGTCTCGCCGCGGTCGGGCATCGTCGCGGCGAGGTACACGAGGTGGTCGATCCTGCGCGGCGGAAGGCCGGTGATGACGGCGCCGCCGTAGGAATGACCGCACGCGATGGCGGGGCCGCCCGTGCTCAGCTGGTCCAGTGCGGTCTCGGCCGCGGCTATGTCGGCTGCCAGGGACCCACGGTGCAGTTCGGCGACGGTCACGGCGACACCACGTGCCCGCAGTCCGGCCGCGACGCCGTCCCAAACATGACCGGTGAGCCATGCGCCGTGCACCAGCAGCACCCCTCGGGGTGCGCAGGAGGGTGAGGAAGGGGTCACGAGGGGCCTCTCGGTGTTCGGTCGATGGCGGAACGGGGGCGGTGCGCGGACGGCGGCTGGTACGCGCGTGGCGACGGTGCGGGGCGGAGGCCGGCACCATGCCGACGACCACCCCAGTCACCGAACCTCCTCCGATGCGTCGGTCTCACGGCCGCCCGACCATAAGAGCCACCGGCCAGGAAAAGGATTCGGCTTCCGGCTGGAAACGTCGATGGGGCGGTCGGGTTCCTCCGTGTGCAGCGGCTGCGGCCGAACCGGGTGCCGTCCTGCCGCGGTCGTCCTGCAAGCACAGAGCGAACGGGGTTGCGGTGTCGGCCAGTTGCACTCGGTCGCAGGTGCCAGATCTCAGTGGGCCTGTTGTCCTGGAGCGAACCCAACGGTTGCGTGATCTACCGGCATGGACCAACTCGGCGACATGGGCGACACGTCGCGCCCTCGGCCTGGGCGCTGCGGCTGCCTGGAGCCGGCCGACGGCGCGGGGTCGGGCGACATCTCGGGCGACGGCACGTTCGGCAATTTCCGGTCATTTCTTCGGGAGTCGACATCATGTCGGGCGGCGCCAAATGGTAATCGCGGTGGTGCGGTATTCAGGGCGTTGTCGAGATGGTTGTCAAGGCGCGTGCGCGATGCTGGATCGGCCGGGGGTGGGACTGCGAACCCGAGCTGGCCGCAGCGCAGTTGGTGCCGTTCATGCCATTTTCCGTGGTCGTGGTGCACGGAACGGAAAACGTCCGACGGCTCGGCCGCTGACCGCCGGACGCGCATACTGGAGCCATGCGAATTCCGGGGGGACCGCCGCAGCGCCGTAGGGTTTTCGGTTTCGTTCTGTTCACCTCAGTGGTCTCGGTTGTGGCCGTCAGATTCGGGGCCGGTGGCTCGGCCGATGTCGTTCTGGCGGTGCTCGGCGCGGTCGCGGGGCTGGCCGCGCTCGTGCCGGGCCTCTTCGCGGGTGCCGACGGAAGCGTTCTGAACTCCGCGGCCGACCGGTTGGCGACGACGGTCGGTGACGGCTGGTCCAGGCGGCGCGTCAGCCTCATCGGCGATGCGCATCCCGCGGAGGTGCCCGTCAGGCGCGCACCGGAGCTGGAGGCGGGCCGGGTCCGGGTCGAGGCCGGATGGGATCCCGTCGGCGCCGGCTCCTCCGGCATCGCACAGCTCTTCCTGAACACGGTGCCGCGACGCCTGCTGATCATCGGGGAACCCGGTTCGGGCAAGACGCTGATCGCTCTCGAACTCGCCCTCCTGCTGCTGCGTCAGCGGAAGGCGGGATCGGACGACAGGGTGGCCGTGCCGTTCCACATCGCCGGGTGGGACGGCGAACGACCGCTCGGCGAATGGCTGGCCGGCCGCCTTTCCGACGACTACAGGGTGCCCGCCGCCCAGGCTCAGGCGCTGGTCGGGCAGCGGCGCGTGATTCCCGTTCTCGACGGCCTGGATGAGGTGGACCCGCAGGCGGGGATCCCGGGCAGGAGGGGTCGCACGGCGAGGATCGTCGAGCAGCTCAACGGAAAGGGGCTGGTCGAGCTGGCCGACCTTCCCTCCGTGGTCGTGACGTGCCGGGAGTCGGACTACCGGAGGATGTACGGAGCGGGCCTGAGACTTCGCGACACCCTGGTGATCCGGGTGGGTCCCCTGGCGGAGAACCAGGTGGAGGACTTCATCGCCCAACGCTTCGAGAACTCGGGCCGGCTCAGCCCGCTGGTGTCCTCGCCGGAGTTCGCCCTGCGCCTGCGCACCCCGAACTCCCCGCTGGCGGAGGCCCTCCGGAAACCCTGGCTGCTCACCCTCGCGATCGCCGGCCTTCAGGCCGGGGTCCTGGACGCCCGGCAGCTCGCGGAACGGGATTCCTACCGGGCGCTGTCCCACGAACTCCTCTCGGCGTTCGTCGAGGCCGGCACGCTCCTGCATCCGCGCGGGATCCGGCCCTCGACGCAGGTGGCACGGGCTGCGGGCAACAGCCTCGGCGAGGCCGGCGAGCAGCGCTTCCACGATCCCGCGGATGTCCTGCGCTGGCTGACGACGCTGGCCGCCCACCTGGAGGGCGACAGCACCGGTGGAACCACGCGACGGAACATCTCACCTCTGCGGCTCTGGCGCCTGGCGCCTGTACGGCGTGTCGAGGCCCTGCACACCACGATGAGCGTCGTCGCCGCCGTCATGGCGACGGCGTTCGCCGCCGAATGGGCGGACGGTCCGCTGGGTGTCGTCCTGACGGCCGGAGCGGGGAGCGTCGCGCTCGGATTCGCCGCCTGGGCGGGTCTGCACCCGGCTCCTCGCCCGTCGCGCCTGGAGCTGCGGCGACTCGCGCGTCCGCAGTCCGCAGGCCGCTGGGCGGCCGTCGTCCTCGCCACCGCCGGAGGAGCCGTCGCGGGCGCGCTCGCCGACGGCATCGGTCCGGCCATCACGTCGGGCACCGGCGCGGCACTCGCCGCCGCGATCCTGGTCGGTCTGGGGCAGGGCGACATCCGTCCCGTCTGGCCGGTGGACATCCTCCGGAACGACCTCCACTTCGGTCTGCTGCTGGGAACCAGCCTCGGCATCGTCGGTGCACTGCCCGGCGGACTCACCGGAGGGCTCGTGGCGCACCTGCACCTGACCCGGCACCTCACACAGGCCGGTAGCATCGCCCTGGCCTTCGCCCTCGGCCTGCTGGCGGGGGTCGGACTCGGGGCCCGAGCCTGGACCCGCTACGCCGCCGCGGTGCTGCTCGCCGCCCCGGGCGGTCGTGTCCCGTGGCGGCTGCGCCACTTCCTGGAGTGGGCCTACCTGGCCGGGCTCCTACGGGTGTCCGGCAGGTCCTACCAGTTCCGCCACGAGGAACTGCGCTCCCATCTCACCCCGCCGGTGGGACCTCCGAGCACCACATCGTGAAGCGGCCCCGGGGGGCGCGGCACGCCACCGACCGCCGGCCCGCAGACAGCTGGAGCAGTCGATGACACCTCGCGCAGGACGCGTTCGGATTCCGGTACTGGCGGTGATGGCGGTCCTCGCCCTCGTGCTGGCCGGGTGCTCGGCGGCCGCCGGCCGCCGGGGTGCCCGTCGGACCTGAGGGAGGTGGCCGGCGGGACCCTTCCCGCCATCGGGCCGGGAAAGCCTCTTTACGTCGCCCTCGGCGATTCCTACTCCTCGGGCGAAGGGGCTCCGCTCGACAGCGCGTGCGGCTCGGCGTTCCTGCGCGGGGCCGGGAACGACGGCGGCACCGCGACGACGGTGTGCCACCGCTCCGTCAACGCCTGGCCGGTGAGGATCTGGCAGGAGCTGGCCGACGAGTACCAGCTCGACTTCCACGCGTGCAGCGGCGCGACCATCAGCGACTTCTACGGACCCAACCACGACCATCCCGCCGAGGAGCCGGAGGCCCAGAGCCACTGGCTCACGCTCGCCCCGGACCGGCCGAAGCCCGATGTCAAGCTCGTGACCCTGACGTTCGGCGGGAACGACGCGGACTTCTCCGAGACCATGGAGTACTGCAGCAGCATCGTCTCCAACCAGTCCGGCAGCTGCCTGGCCGGCCAGGCGACGAGCAACGAGAAGATCAGCCTGCTCGGCGGGCCCGCCGGTAGCTGGCCGGGCCATCGGACCCTGGCGGAACTCTACGCGGACCTCCGGGCCGCCGCGCCCGCAGCGCGCGTCCTGGTGGTGGGGTACCCGCGGATGTTCCCGAAAGCGCCTCCACGCACCGGTTGCGGGGGCGACGGTGGGCGGACCTTCTCCGAAGCGGACATGATCGGCCTCAACCAGACCGCCGACGCGGCGAACCGCGCCATCAGGACCGCGGCCCGGTCCGCGGGATTCGAGTACGTCGACGTGAGCGACGTCATGACCGGCCACGACGTCTGCTCCTCCGAGAACTGGATCAACCGCGTGCTCATCCATGAGGTGCAGCGGAGTTTCCACCCGAACGCCGCCGGCCAGCGGGCGATCGCCGCCCGGGTCCTCACGTGTGTCAGGAGCTCGGCCTGTGCTTCCGTGCCGTCGGACCTCCAGGTGTTCGGTCGCAGCAAGGGAGCGGTCCAGGTGGACCGCACGGGTGACGGGGTGACGGTCACGCCACCTCTGGGAGCCGACCGTTACAGTGCCCTCTGGGGGGTCCACTTCGCGGGGCAGAGCTGTTCCACGACGGTCGAGTTCGACGTCACCGCCCCGGCGGACCCCCCGAACAGGAACGCGGGCTTGGCTGTGGCACCGAGGAGCACGATCGTGGGGGACCAGCCGGTCGGCGCCTCCGTACAGTACGAGCAGGAGGCGCCGCCGGACTTCGCGACCCTGGGCAGCTTCGTCAGGCCGGCCCTGCTGCCCGGGGGAGCCTGGACCGTCGAAGTGCCACCGCAGGCGGCGGCCCAGCTCTTCGGGCGAACCCACCACGTCCGGGTGACCGGGGTGAACCGGTCCCTGACCATCGAGCTGGACGGAAAGGCCGTGGCCGCCTACGACCGGGCCGCCAACGACCAGGGCGGCGAATGCGGTGGCGTCTCCCTCCGCGTCTGGGGGTCCTCCTTCACCTTCAGGAACATCAGCATCAGCGACTCGTAGGACGAGGGCGGGCGGTCCGGACCCGGCGTGCCTGGTCGCGGCATGCCGGAAGTCAGCGGTCTTCTGCGGGGCCTGCCACCCGGGCGATCCACGCCTCGACGTCGTGGGAGCTGCGCGGCATCGCGGCGGACAGGTTCTCGTAACCGTCCTCGGTCACCAGGACGTCGTCCTCGATGCGCACCCCGATGCCGCGGAACTCCTCCGGCGCGAGCAGGTCGTCCGCCTTGAAGTACAGGCCCGGCTCGACCGTGAGGACCATGCCCGGCTTCAGCTCGCCGTCCAGGTAGTCCTTGCGCAGCAGCAGCTGGCAGTCGTGGACGTCCATGCCCAGGTGGTGGGAGGTTCCGTGGACCATCCAGCGGCGGTGCCAGCCGCCGCGCTCCGGATCAAGGGTCTGTTCGAGCGTGACCCCCTCGGGCAGCAGCCCCCACTCGTGCAGGTGCCGCGCGATGACCTCGTTCGCGGCGGCGTGGATGTCGCTGAACCGGTTGCCGGGCCGCACCGCTTCCATGCCGGCCTGCTGTGCCGCGTGGACCGCGTCGTAGATCCTGCGCTGTACGTCGGTGAAGCGGCCGCTCACCGGAAGGGTGCGGGTGATGTCGGCGGTGAACAGGGAGTCGATCTCGATCCCGGCGTCGACCAGGATCAGGTCACCCTCGCGGACCTCGCCGGTGTTCTTCGTCCAGTGGATGGTGTTGGCGTGGTCGCCGGCCGCGCAGATCGACTCGTATCCGATTCCGTTGCCCTCGTGCCGCGCGTACAGGCCGAAGACGCCCTCGACCCATCGCTCGCCGCGGCCCTTGCGCACGGCCTCCGGCAGGGTGGTGATGATCGCCTCGAATCCCCGGTGGGTGGCGGCGATCGCCTTGCGCATCTCGCCGATCTCCCACTCGTCCTTGACGATCCGCATCCCCGACAGCTCGCGGGCCAGTTCCTCGTCGGCCTCCTCCTGTTGCTCAGGGGTGAGGGACGTTCCCGCCTGGGCACGGGTGGTGTCGACGAGCTCGGTGAGCTTCGGATCGGCCGACCGGACCACGCGCAGCCGGGCAGCGGCGTCGTCCTTGGCCACGTCGGTGGTCAGCGAGTCGATGTGGCGGGCGGTGAGGCCGAGTTCCGACTCGATGCCGGTGATGGTCGGGCGGTAGCCGACCCAGAATTCCCCGTACCGGGAGTCGGTGTAGAACTCCTCGGTGTCCCGCGGGGCCGGCGGGCGGAAGTACAGGACGGCATGGTGTCCGCCCTCGGGGAGGGGCTCCAGTACGAGGACGCTGTCGGGCTCCGCCTGTGAGCCGAGCCCGGACAGGTGGGCGAAGGCGGTGTGCGGGCGGAAGGTGTAGTCGGTGTCGTTGCTACGGACCTTCAGGCCGCCGCCGGGGATGACGAGCCGCTCGCCGGGGAACCGCCGGGACAGGGCCGTCCGTCGGCGGGCCGCATGGTCGGCCACCTCGGCACGGGGCGCCGGCGAACGGTCGTCGGCCGCCCATCCGGAGGCCATGAACGCGCGGAACTCGGCGCTGACGGGAATGTCGCGGTGGCCGGCCTTGGGCTGATTCTCGCTGGTCATGTCAAACTTCCTGTCATATCGACTCGCTGGGAGGAGTTCTGACGGGCACTCAGATCATCTTGGTGTGGGGAGGTCGCCGGAAACGGCGTCCGCGTCCGAGGGTCGGCCCCCGGGAGGGGCGACCCCCTCGCGGCAGCGCACCATGAACGACCGCTCGAAGACGATGACGGCTTCCCCCGTCGACTTCGTGCCCGTCGTCTCCACCGTGATGATCCCCTGCCCCGGCCGGGACCGGGACAGCCGCTTGTCGAGGATCCTGCTCGTCGCGTAGAGGGTGTCACCGACGAAGACGGGGCTCTTCAGGCGGACCTTGTCCCAGCCCAGGTTGGCCACCGCCCGCGCCGACAGCGCCTGCACGGTCATCCCGCCGACCAGGCACAGGGTGATGCCGCTGTTCACCAGGACCTTCCCGTACTCGGCCCCGGCGCCGTAGTGCTGGTCGAAGTGGAGCGGGTGCTGGTTCATCGTCAGCAGGGTCAGCCAGGTGTTGTCGGCCTCCGAGAGGGTACGGCCCGGCCAGTGCCGGATCACCATGCCCGGTTCGAAGTCCTCGAAGTCCCCGCCGTGTTCCTCGACGTACTCGTTGTCACTGACCTGACGCAGGGTCATGCGGGTTCACTCCGTTGATGTCGCTGATAGGGGTGGGCGCGGGCGGCATGCCGGTCCGAAGGGCTTGGTGCGAGTGGTGCTGCCGTCAGACCGCCACCATCACGTTGTCGGAGCTGCTCGTCCCCCCTCGGACGCTGACGATCCCGGCGGAACCGTCGCCGAAGAACCTGCAGAACAACCCGGCCGGGCGACCGCCGAACACCAGGGGTCCGAGCACCGGTGCGACGTCGACGTCGTGCGGCTCGTCGGAACCGTCGGTGATCAGCGCGACCCTGCAGGTCTGCGGCTGCACGAACTCCTGCACCACGCTGGTGCCGTCGCCGACGGCCTCGCCGACGGCGGACTCCCACCCGGCCTGGTCGACCTCGCGGCCGATGACCACCTGCTTCCCGCTCTCCCCGAGGCCGGCCTTGAGCACCAGCAGGTCCCGGTTCCCCAGCACGAACGGGAGCAGGTCGACGAGCTGACCCCGGCGGTCGGTCTTCCGCTCCGAAAGGATCCGCGTCCACGGCAGGTACCGGTCGACGAGCCTGCGGTCGCCCTCGGTCATCCAGGGCCGCCCCTCCGACAGCAGGCCCATGGTGAGCTTGCTGTGCAGGAAGGTCGACGTCTGGGTGCCCACCAGCACACAGCCGTTGTCCAGAGCGTCCTGGACCGGCGTGGTGTCGAGGCCCACCTCCAGCCAGTCCGGAATGGTGAAGTTCCGCAGTCCGATCGGATGACGCAGATTCGGCGCGCAGTCCCAGGCCTGGTGCAGCTCCTCCGGCTCGAAGAAGCGTGCGGTCAGACCGTGGCTGTTGTAGTACTCGGCCTCCAGCTCGAAGTACCGCCGCTCCACGCCGATCACCCGGGAACTGCCGACGACGGCCACCCGCGGTGCCAGCGCCAACTCCGCGCTGAGCGAACGGAACATCTCGGCGCGTACGGCGAACGGGCTCGGAGAACGGTACGGGGTCCGGCCCTCCTCGTCCGCGTGGAGCTTGTTCCACACCGCGAGACGGCTCTGCGTCTCCACCACGCCGCCGAGCGCGCCGCTGACGTTGAACTCCAGGAACTGCGGCCCGTTCGGCCCGATGACCAGATCCGGACGGACCACGCTGTGGGCGTACCGCTCCTCGACGAAGGGGTCGTCCATCCACAGCCGGTCCTCTTCGGCGGGCATCCGGTAGGCCGTCAGCCTGTCGGCGGTGGTGGGCCCGGTCTCCAGGGCGGTGCGGCGCAACAGCTCGATCAGCGCGACGCTCACTCGGAAGATCTCCGCGTAGGCCGCGCGCGGGATCGCCATCGGTGCCGCGGGAAGGACCCGCTGGTACGGCCAACCGGTGTCCCGGAGCTCGTTCCGCAGCATCTGCCGGATCGTGTCCGCCGACGCGGCGGGCCTCAGCCGGTGCCCCCCGAACCACGGGTGCCCGTTTCCCGTACCGTTGTCCTCATGCGTGTCCATCCGACACTCCCTCCCCTGGTGGTGGAACGGCGGACGGGCCGCCCGGTCCCTGCTCGGCCGCCCGGCGCTGCTCGTACAGCGCCACCGCGGCCGCGGTGTCCTCGATGGCCATTCCGACCGTACGCAGGACCGAGGTCCGGCCGGCGACGGCGACCTCGCCGCTCACCAGCCTGCCCAGTTCGTACAGGTCCTCGGCCTTGATCAGGCCGCCGGCCAGTGCCGCCCGGATCTCACCCGCGCCGTCCAGCGCCGCGGCCCGGTCCTCGACGATGGTCACGGCATCGGCCAGCAGGGTCGGGTCGAGCTCGACGGCGTCCGGGTGGGTGCCACCGATCACGTTCACGTGCGCCCCGGAGGCCACCCAGTCCGCCGCCACCACGGGTGTGCCGTCGTCGGTGGAGGTGGCCGTGCAGACGATCATCGCGTCGGTCACGGCATCCCTCGCGGTGTCGCAGACCGTCACGCGGACGGGTCGGGGTGCGGCGTTCCGGATCCGGTCCGCGAGCTTCTCGGCGCCGGCGCGCGTGCGTGAGTGGATCCGGACGGTGCGGATCGGGCGTACCGCCGAGACCGCCCTGATCAGGGCGTGCGCCTGTACCCCCGCGCCGATCACCGCCAGGTCGTCGGCGTCGTCGGGAGTGCACCAGCGGGTCGCCAGAGCGGCGACCGCGCCGGTGCGGACGGCGGTGAGCTCGGCGCCGTCCAGCAGGGCGGTGATCTGCCCTGTCTCCAGGTCGGTGAGCGCGACGATTCCGTGGATCAGGGGCAGCCCGCGGGCGGGGTTGTCCGGGGTGAGCGTGGTGACCTTGACGCTGCCCACCCCGCGCTGCTCCCAGACGGCGGGGCTGACCAGGAGGACGCGCCGGTCACCGTGCTCGACGACGGTACGGGCCGGGGACCTGGTCCGGCCGGCGGCCAGGTCCACGAACATCTCGCCGAGCACGTCGATCACGCGGGTCGTCGCCAGGGTGCCGGACATGTCGGCGGCCCGGACCGTCACCGGTGCGGCGGTCATGCCTTCCCGCCGTCTCCGGCGTCGCCGCCGGCCCTGCCGAACCGACTCGTCCAGGCGTCCTCGCGCGCGACCGTGTCGCGCGCCCGCCGGGCGAACGGCGGCCCGACCATGTTGCCGTCCAGGACGGCGATCCCGCCGTTGGCCGCGGTCACGGCCTCCGCCACCCGACGCGCCTGCCCCAGTTCGTCGGCGTCGGGCCGCAGGATGCGGTTGATCACGTCGAGTTCACGCGGGTGCACCGTCGCCTTGCCGTGGAAGCCGAGTGCCCGCACCCGGGTGGTGTCCTCGGCGAGGACCGCCGGTTCGGCGAGCCGGTAGTTGGCCGTGTCGATGCACGCCGTGCCGAACCGGGCGCAGGCCATCGCCATCGCCTGGCGAGCCGCTTGCATGGCCTCCCAGGTGATGTCGACCCCGAGCGTGGCGGCCAGATCGGCCGAGCCGAACACCAGGCCGTCGGCGGACCGCGCGACGGAGTCGATGCGGGTGACCGCCTCGACCGTCTCCACCGTCACGTAGATCTCCGGGTACGCACCCGCCGATGCCAGCATCCGGCGCAGCAGGTCGACCTCCTCCGCCGAGGTCACCATCGTCATCAGGACGATGCCGGGCTTCACCGGACTGTCGGTCAGCATCAGCACGTCGTGCACCGCGGCGAGGCTGCCGAGCTCGTTCATGCGCACGGCGACGTTCACCGGACGCGGCGACTTCCGCAGTGCGGCGAGGCAGACCTCGCGGGCGGCCGGCTTGTCGGCGGGCGGTATGGAGTCCTCAAGGTCGATCAGATGAACGTCCGCGTCGTACGACCAGGCCTTCACCACCCGTTCCAGCGACAGGGCCGGCGTGTACAGGATGCTGCGCGGTACCGCCCTGACCACGGCGGTCACTCGGTCACCGACCCGGGCAGCGCGGCGGCCGGGCGTGCCCCGGCCTGGATCAGTGCGGCGCAGACCCGCCTGATCTGCTCCTCGGTCTGGCCGGCCCGCAGCATCACGCGCAGTCCGGCGGTGCCGCGGGAGACGATCGGGAAGAACACCGGCGAGGTGTAGAAGCCGGCCGCGAAGACCTGCTTGGCGGCCTCGACGACGGTCGCGTCGCTCATCGGCACGACGCGGATCGGGAACGTGCTCTCGGCCTGCTCGGTCATGACGAGTGAGTCGAACAGTGCGATGTTGGACCGCAGGCGGCCCTGCAGGTGGGTCAGTTCCTCGGTGCGGTGGATCTCGGCCGAGGCGATCGCCGCACCGACCGCGGCGGCGTTCATCTTCTGCGAGTAGCCCAGCGGGCCCGCGAAGCGTTCGACGAGCCGCCGTGTCTCCTCGGGGTAGCCGTCGAGCAGGATCGCCGTGCCGCCGGCCCCGAATCCCTTGCTCAGGGTCGCCACGGTGATGGTCCGCTCGTCCAGCACCGGGGAGTGCGAGCGTACGTAGCCGATGCCGCGCTCGCCGTACGCGGACAGCGAGTGCGAGTCGTCGTAGAAGACGAGGAGGTTGTACTTCTCCTGCAGTTCGGCCAACTCCTTGACGGGTGCGTAGCCGCCGAGGCTGTCCGAGCCGTCGACCACGTAGCAGACTCGCTCGTAGGTGCGGCACATGTCCTCGAGGAAGTCGAGGTCATGGTGACGGCTGGTCACGACCTCGGTCTCGTCGGCGCAGCTCGGCTTGGCGTTGGCCATCGAGACGTGGGCGTTCTTGTCGAAGACCATCAGCGGACGGGTGCCGTTGCCGAGGTGCCCCGACGCGATCAGCGGAAGCAGGCCGGTGCTGGCCGCCGCGGTGGAGATCGCGCTGATCACCATCGCGCCGAACAGCTCGCCGAGCGACTCCTCCAACTCCAGCAGGACCGGCGTCTGGACGCGGGTGCGCGGGATGCAGTGGTCCAGGACGCCGAAGCGGCGCAGTGAGTCGACCGCACCCTCGATGACCTTGGGGTGGGTGTCCAGGTCCAGGTAGGAGCAGACCGTGAAGTTGACGAACTCGTGCCCGTCGGGCATGTGGAACACGCCGTCCTGGAGGTCTCCGACGATGCCGGCGACGCCGTTCTCGTAGGACATGTTCCAGAAGGTGTTGCCGATCCCGACAAGCTTGTCGTTGTTGCGGTACAGGTGGGTGGGAGTGGTGGTCTTGCGCTCGCTCATCAGGAGTTCACCTCGGTGGGCTTGTAGCTGTAGACGCCCTTGAACCTCCGGTAGGCGTACGTGTACAGCGCGACGCCGAGCACGTGCGGCCTACCGAGGATCTTCTTGGACTTGAGCCAGAAGTTGACGTTGATGTTCATGTCGTCGAGCGACTCGGCCTGGTGCCACCAGCCGAGCGGCAGGTAGAGCATGTGGCCCGGTTCGAGGATGAAGTCACGGCGTTGGGCGAGCCTGGCCGCCAGCCTCGGGTAGCGCTTCAGGTCGACGTCGTCGAGGTCGACCACCTGGGACTTGTCCCCGAACCCCCGCAGTACCGACCTCGGGTAGTAGTCCCGCACACCGGGCGGAGCGATGATGAACCGTTTGCGGCCTTCGAGCGCGATGTTGAAGTTCTCGAACTCGTCGAAGTGGCTCTTGGTGAACACGCCCCGGTGGCTGATCCACAGGTTGGCCGCGTAGAGCGCGTTGCCGTAGCCGAAGAGCTCCTCGGCGTCGAATCCGACGACGGCGTTCACATCGGCCGGACTGCTGCGTATGTTCGACACCACCCGGTGCCAGGTGTCCGAGTGGGTGAGGTGCCGCTCGTCCGCGAAGAACTCGCGGAGCTTGATGTCCCGTGTCTCCCAGCGTCCCGGGTGGTTCTTGTCGCCCGGCTCGGTGAACAGGGTGACGGTCATCTCGGCCAGGCGCGCCGCCACCTCGTCCCGGCCGAGTCCCTGCACGCTGGCGGGGAGTTTGATCACCACGGGGCGGTCGGCCTTGTACAGCCCCCGGGGGCCGACGGCCATGAATTCGTCGAACGACATGCGGGTGACTTCCACACCCGCCGTCCCGTTCCGCTCGGGTACAGCTTCCGGACCTGCCATGTCGCCTGTCCTCCTTGTCTGGAGCCGGTCACGTACCTTCGTCAGCTGTCGGTCTTGCGGTTGCTCAGCTCCGTCACCACGTCCACGATCAGGTCCTCCTGGCCGGCGATGGTCTGCCGTCGACCGAGTTCGAAGAAGACGTCGCGAGGGTCCACGCCGGCGGCCGCGGAGAGTTCGACGACCCGGTGCTTGAATCCGGAGAACACTCCCGCCAGGCCGCTGACGATGCTCATCGAGGCGGTCACCGGTGGCGCGGGCATGAGTTCGCGCTCGGCGAGCTCGGCGGCGTCGAGCAGGGCGTACAGGTCGATGCCCGTGGCGTACCCGCTCCGCTCCAGCACCGGGACCAGCACTTCGAGCTGGGTGTTGCCCGCCCCGGCGCCGAAGCCACGGGCGCAGCCGTCGATGATCAGGGCGCCGGCGTCGGCCGCGGCCACCGAGTTGGCCACGGCCATCCCGAGGTTGTTGTGTCCGTGGAAGATCACCGGGAGGGCGTCGACCGCCTCGACGATCGCACCGATCCGCGCGGTGACGTCCGCGGGGAGGAAGTGGCCGGCGGAGTCCATGATCCCCACGGCCCGCGCCCCGTAGCCGACGGCCCGCGCGGCCTGCTCGGCGAGCTCGCCCGGGGAGGCCATGTGGCTCATCATCAGGAGGCAGTGGGCCTCGGCGCCGGCATCCCGCAGGAAGCCCAGGTGGCGCTCGGCCAGTGACGCCTCCGTGGCGTGCACGCCGATGCGGAAGACGTCGACGCCGTGGGCGATCGCCCGCCGGAGGTCGTCGCAGGTGCCCCAGCCGGGCAGCATGAAGACACCCATCCGGCTGTGGTGCAGCGCCTCGCGGACGGTCGACAGCATCTCGTCGTCGCTCACCTCGGCCTGCCCGACCTGCAGCGAGGAGGCGCCCAGGCCGTTGCCGTGGCCGACTTCCACCACCGGGATCCGCGCGGCGTCCGCCGCTTCCGCGTAGCGGCGCAGCGCGGTGAGGCCGAGCCGGTGCCGGACCGCGTGCTGGCCGTCCCGCAACGTCGGGTCGTGGATCACCACGTGCTTCATGAGGTCACTCCCGTCCGGGTCGGCCGGTCCGGCCGGGTCGCGTACTGCTCGGCGACCATGACGGCGGCGGAGTTGATGATGTCGAGGTTCCCGGCGTACGGCGGCAGCACGTCGCTGTGCGCCATGACCTGGAGGGTGATCGTCACCAGGTCGTCGGTCACCGTGCAGGCGACGACCTCGTACCCGGGGGCGAACGACCGCACCTGCGCGGCCGCCCGGTCGACCACCGCGCGCAACGCCACCGGGTCGGCGCCGGCCGTGCGGGCGTGGACGGCCGTCCGGAAGGTCGCCGGTGGCACCGCCGGACTGATGTTGAGGATCGCCTTGACGTCGGTCACGCCGGAGAACGCCGTCACGGCGTGACCGGTGGTCGCCACGTACTCGTCGAGGTTCAGCCTGGTGGCGCGGCCCGCGACGACACTGGCGACGGTCGAGACGACCTCGAAGTACGTCACCGGGAAGTGGGCGGCGAGCGCGTGCACGACCGGGACGGCCGCCTGACCGCCACAGCTGATCAGATTGACGTTGCGTCCGTCGGCCGGCGACACCCCGGTCACGGTGGGCGCCACCATCTGCCCGACCTTGCTGGGCGTCAGGTCGATCACCAGCGTCCCGAGCGGCTCCAGCAGCGGCCAGTGGTCGCGGTGGGACGCGGCGCTGGTGGCGTCGAAGACGACGTCGAACGGGCGCGGGGCCGCCAGTAGGGCCTCGATGCCGCCGGCGGTGGTGGCACAGCCGAGGCTCTCGGCGTACCGCAGACCCGCCGACTCCGGATTGCGTCCGGCCACCAGCCGGCAGTCCAACGCCGGTGACCGGTCGATCTTGCTCACCAGGTCCCGGCCGATCGCCCCGGTCCCGATGACGGCGACCGTCAAAGGTTCGGCGAACTCCGGACGGGCCCTTCTCGGGCCCACCGTGGGAGTCAACGTATGTCTCCGTGGGACCCGAGGTGGCAGGTCCGCGGATGACGTGAGAGGCAACGGCGAGTGATGGTGATTTGTCTCGCCGCGTCCGGTTCGCAGGTTCCCATGAACGTTGTCCTCATCCGTCGATGTGCGCGGCTGCTCCGTGGCAGCCCTGATTGCAGACGCTCAGGTGACTCACTGGGATGTCCTCGGCTCTGGACCGTGCGTCGACGCGGTTCGGTCACACCGCCTCTGGTGCGGCCGGCGGCCGGCCGTCACTGCCGGCCAGGTCGCCGCGAGGCGAAGCGTGAGGAGGTCGACGCGTGGTCGCGCGTTCGGAGGGCGAGGAGAGCAAGACCGCTCGCCCGCCGGTCGTCGCGCCGAATCGATCGGGCGCGAGCACGACCCGGGGGTCTTGACGCAGTCTGTGAAAGCCCGGTTGCCGGCATGCCCTCCCATGCATGCACGTTTCCGGTCACCAGTTCAGCGCCCAGCGGCGGCGAACATATCAGAAGACGGCAGGGCACGACCCCCTTGAACCGCAGGGGATTTGATCTTCTTCGGAGCCGTCCGACCGGTTCGATCAACGGATCTGATCTTTCCCTCGACGTCGCTGCGGAGGCCGACTATTGTCGGGATCCGCGTGCTCCTGACCGTACGGGCCTCGGCGGACGACGACGGGCTGATGGGGCGTCAACGACGGGTGCGGCATCTCGGAGGAGCTAACTGATGGACTGTCGGCTGCACTGTGACGCAGTGTCATGAGCGCCTCGACAGCGGAAGAGGCCGGCTCGCAACGGCTTCGCCTGGGCGGTGACTTCTCCCTGCTGTGGTGGTCCGCCGCCATCTCCTCGCTCGGTGACGGGGCCACGATCGCCGCCAGCCCCCTGCTGGCCTCCCGGTTGACCGACGACCCCCGCCTGATCGGCGCGGCCTCGGTCGCCTTCACCGCGCCGTTCGTCCTGTTCGGCATCCCGGCAGGGCTCCTGGGCGACCGCCTCGACATCCGGAAGATGATGGTGCGCGTCGACATCACCCGGGCCGTCCTGCTCGCGGTGCTCACCGTCGGGATCCTCGGCGGCTGGGGCGGGTTGCCGCTGCTCTACGGATGCATGTTCCTGCTCGGTGTCGGCGAGGTCCTCAGCCGCAACGCCGCCCAGGTGCTCGTCCCGTTCATCACCCCGAAGGCCGGACTTTCCACCGCCAACGCCCGGATCATGGGCGTGCAGGAGGCGGGTACCGGCTTCGTCGGCCCGCTCCTCGGCGCGCTGATCTTCGGTGTGGCGGTGGCCCTGCCCTTCGGCGTGGACGCGGCCACGTTCCTGTGCTCCGCCGTCCTGCTCAGTCGCATCCGCCGCACCCGGCCGATCGAGCGCGGACCGGACCGGGCCGGCGTGATGTCGGAGATGATGGCCGGCGCCAGATGGCTGTTCTCGCATCAGCTGCTGCGCAGCCTCGCCCTGGTGTCCTGTCTCATCAACCTCGCCGGGAACGCGATGCTCGCCGTTCTCGTGGTGTACAGCGGGAAGGTGCTCCACCTGGGCCCGTTCGGGTACGGCGTCCTGCTCGCCTGCCAAGCCGTGGGAGCCGTCCTGGCCGCACGGTTCGCCCCCGCCCTGACGGAACGTCTCGGCCGGGAAGGCGCGCTGGTCGCCACCGCCGTCCTGATCACCGCGAGCGAGACGGCGCTGGCCGCCGTGCCCTCGGTGTACGCGGCCGGCGCGGCCCTCACGATCTTCGCGTGCGGGACAGTGACCTGGAACGTCGTCGTGGTCGTCCTGCGGCAGACCCTGGTGCCGCAGCACCTGCTCGGGCGGGCGAACAGCGTGTACCGGCTCGTCGCCTGGGGTGGACTGCCCATCGGTGCGGCGGTCGGCGGCATCGTGGCCGCCGAGGTCGGCACCCGCGCCGTGTTCGGTGCCGGCGCGGTCGTCATGGCTGTTGTCGCGGCGGGGCTCTTCGTGGGCGCCCGCCGCCAGTGGATCACACGCGCCGAGCAGAGTGCCGAGCAGAGCACCGTGCAGAGCACCGAGCCGACCACCGTGCAGGCCTCCGTGCAGAGCACCGAGCCGACCGCCGTGCAGGCTCCGCCACTCACGGAAGCGAGCTGAGCGAACAGCCGGTCGACGCCCGGCGCCGCGGTGCGCCGGCACCGTACCGGACGCCCCGACCGGCTCCAGCCGTCCGCGGCACCGGTGAACAGCGGGGCACCGTCCTGCGCGGAGCTCGACTGCTCGGGATGAGGCCGAAGGGGCCACCCGGCGGCCGGCTCGCACCACGACGGTCAACGGCCGGGGGAGCGCGCGGAGTTGCGCAGTGACCCGAAGGTACGGGGTACCACCGGTCTCTCATGAGGCCTCGACGGGCCGGGACGCGCCAGGGCCCGCCCGGTGACCACGGAATCACTGCGAACCCACGCCCGACGGTCGAGCGGCCCGGCCACGGGCCTGCCTGGACCCACCTACTAGCGAATCAGGACCTGCGATGACGACCACGAGCCTGCCCAAGCCACCCAGATCGCGGTTGGGCCACGCGTACGGGGAGCAGCTCGCGCGGCATGCGCCGACGGGCGGCCACCACCCCACGGCCGCCGCCCGGGAGTCGGCCACACTGACCCTGGCGTACCAGGACCGGTTCCTGAACGGCCCCGCCTTCCTCGGCGAGACCGAGCGCCGCACCGTCGTCGAAGACCTCCACACGGTCTACGAACTGCTGCGCTCACTGCCGGAGCGGGTGTTCGGCGGAAGCCTCACCGCGCTGGCGGCGGCGGTCGGCATGGATCCCCTGCAATCAGCGCTGATCACGCGGAGCGCCCGGACCGGTGCACTCCTCCCGCTGGGCCGGGCCGATCTCTATCATGACGGTGCGGAGTTCAAACTTCTCGAGTTCAATCTCACCAGCGCGCTCGGTGGCTTCGAGAACGCCGACATCAACCGCGCGATGCTGGCGTACCCGCCGCTCGATGAGTTCGTCCGGCGGCACGGGCTCCGCTACCGCGACACGCTGGGCCACATGGTGCGGACCATGTACGCCGAGTGCGCCGCGAACATCCCCGTCGGCCGCGCGCCCGTCGTCGCGGTGGTGGACACGGTGGACAACTTCGCCGTCGTGGGGCCCCGACTGCAGGTGTTCGCCGCGATGCTGGCCGACCACGGAGCCGAGGGGATCGCCTGCGACCTCGGCGAGCTCACGTACCCGAACGGCCGTCCGACGGTCTCGGGCCGGGCCGTCGACGTGGTCTTCCGGTACTTCCTGCCCGAGGACCTCACCGACCCCTCCTCGGCAGCCCAGCTGGAACCGCTGCTGGTCGCGGTCGAGCAGGGCAAGGTGGGCCTGTTCAGCCGGCTGGACGCCGAGCTGTACGGCAACAAGGGCACCCTGGCGATGCTCTCCGACGAGCAGCACCGTGACCTGTTCGACGCCGCCGAACTGGCCTGCATCGACCGGCTCCTGCCATGGACGCGGTACGTGCGCCCGCGCGCCACGGACCCCGGCGGCGCCCGGGTCGACATGCTCGCCCACGCCCTGGCCCATCAGCACGAGCTGATCCTGAAGCCGACCCTGCTGCACGGTGGCAACGGAATCACCGCCGGCTGGGAGGTGGACGCGGCGGCGTGGGAGAGCCAGGTCACCTCGGCCATGAACGGCCCGTTCGTGCTCCAGCACCGGGTACGTCCCGCCGCCGAGCCGTTTCCCGACGGTGCCGGCGGCCTGCGGGAACTCTTCCTCAACTGGGGCCTCTACGTGGGTGCACGCGGTGTCGACGACGACGGGTACGCCGGAGGCTTCGTGCGGGCCAGCGCCGATCCGGCCGTGGGGGTGGTCAGCATGGGCAGTGGCGCCACGGTCGGTTGCGTCTTCCACGGTGGTGAGTGAGCTCGCTCCGCTCTGACGGGCACCTTCGGCGTGGTGGCCGGGCCGCGACGGCGGTCTCGTACCCAGCGGGGCCGCGGTAGCCGCAGGGGAGCCGAACGGCCGGCCGACTGCTGTGCTTGCGACGGCGGTCTGTTCGACGGGCCGAGGGCTACCACCGGCGCTGCGGCCTCGTCCACGTCGCCCCCGGCGACCGGGTGGCCTGCCGGCGACCTCAGGTGGCGACGGCCTTGGCCCGGTCCGAAGCGATGTGCAGGGCGAGGCCCGCGAGGACCGTGCCCATGGCGTAGCGCTGGAACCGGAGCCAGCCGGGTCGGCCGGCCAGGAAGGACGCGATGCTTCCCGCGCTCATCGCGATGAGGCCGTTGACGGTGACGGCTATGACGATCTGGGTCAAGCCCAGCACGAGACTCTGCGTCGCGACGTGGCCGCGCGCCGGGACGACGAACTGAGGCAGCAGCGAGACGTACATGACGGCGATCTTCGGATTGAGCAGGCAGGTCAGGAAACCCATGGTGACGAGCCGGCGGGGCGGGTCCGGGGGCAGGTGCCGCGGTGCGAAGACGGCGGCGCCGCCCGGCTTGACGGCCTGCCAGGCGAGCCAGAGCAGGTAGGCCGCGCCGGCGAGCTTGATCGCGGTGTAGAGGGGCGGGACGACGGCGAACACCGCGGTGATTCCCGCCGTCACGGCGGTGAGGTAGACCACGAAGCCCATGGCGACACCGGTCAGCGAGAGCAGCCCCGCCCGGCGTCCCTGCGTGATCGAGCGGGAGATCAGGTAGATCATGTTCGGCCCGGGCGTGAGCACCATGCCCGTTGCCACGGCGGCGATCCCGAGTACGGCGTGCGCGTCGACGGCCGAGATGAGTGCGTCCATGCCAGGAGGCTAGGGCCGGGTGCGGGGTCGGTGCAATGATGACTTTGCACTCGGTGCAATGAGGAGGGGCGGGCCCGATGGAGGACTACCGCGTGATCGCGGACGAGATCGTGGCTGCCATCGTCGAGGGGCGGCTGCGCCCCGGCGAGCAGTTGCCGACGCAACGCGCATTCGCCCGCCGGCGCGGCATCGCCGGATCGACGGCGGGTCGCGTCTACCGCGAGCTGGTCCGGCGTGGGCTGGTCGTCGGCGAGGTCGGTCGCGGCACCTTCGTCCGGGCCGGACACGACAGGCCCGGCGCACGCGTCCCGCTCGCCGAGCCCGCCGGTGCTCCGGTCGACCTGGAACTCAACTATCCCGTCGTACCCGGGCAGTCCGCCCTGCTCGCCACCGGACTCGCACCCGTGCTGCGGGCGGACGCGCTGGACGCCGCCCTCCGTCCGGTCGGTGCGACGGGCACCGCCGCCGCCCGCGAGGCCTGTGCGGTGCTCGCCTCCGGCTCCGGGTGCACCGGGCGTGACACCCCCGACCAGGGGGGTGACGCCGGCGACGGTCCGGCCTGGCGCGCGACCGCCGACGACGTGCTGTTCGCCGCCAACGGCCGGCAGGCCATCGCCGCCGCCCTGGCCGCGCTCGTGCCACCCGGTCAACGCCTGGGCGTGGAGGCGCTCACGTACCCCGTGGTCAAGGCGGTCGCGCAGCGCCTCGGCATCACGCTCGTGCCGCTGCCGGTGGACGAATCCGGCCTGCTCCCCGACGCTCTCGCGGCCGTCCACCGGGCCACCCCCCTGCGCGCCCTCTACCTTCAGCCGCGCCTGCAGAACCCCCTCGGAGTCACCCTCGCGCCGGAGCGCCGCGAGGCGCTGGTCGCCGAACTGCGCCGCCTCGACCTGCCGCTCGTCGAGGACGCGATCTGGTCCTTCCTGCGGCCCGGCATCCCGCCGCTGGCGGCGCTCGCGCCGGAACGGACCATCCTCGTCGACAGCCTCTCCAAGCGTCTCGCACCCGGCCTGACCACCGGATTCGCCGTCGTGCCGGCCGCGTTGCGCGCCTCCGTGACCGCCGCGCTGCACTCGGGCGGTTGGACGCCGAGCGGATTCGCCCTGGAAGCCGCGGTGCGCTGGATCACCGACGGCACGCTCGGCACGGTGGAGGCCGCCAAGCGGGCCGACGCGACGGAACGTCAACTGCTCGCCCGGCACCACCTGGCTGGCCGGACGCTACGGTCCGACCCGTGCTCGTACTACGTCTGGTGGGAGCTTCCGGCGCCCTGGCGCGCGGAGACGTTCGTGGCAGCAGCCACGCGCGAGGGCATCGCCGTCACCCCCGGCGCCGCGTTCGCCGTCGACGGCCGGGCGACCCCTTCCGCCGTCCGGGTCGGCCTCGCCTCACCGCCGCTCCCCGTCCTGGCCGAGGCCCTCGACACCCTCGCCCGGGTCGCCCGCAGCGCGCCGGAAGAGCTGCTGGACCCGACGGCGTAGCCCCGGTCCGGCCGCACCCGACCGGGCCCCGGTCCGCTGACCGCCGGCCCGAGGCGCAGCGCGGAAGGAACGTGACCGAAGGCAATGGTTCGGGCCCGCCCGGCGGAGCCCGATCGTCACGAACGAAGGCCGGGCAACCGGCCGAACGAGACGACTTCCCGGCCCCGGCCGGGAACGTCCGGCGCGGCGTCAAAGTTCCTAGTTCTCCTGCGAACTGGTGCGAAGCCACCTTAAACTCCCGTTAAATACAGCGGTTTCCCGCCACATGTGAACTCGCTTGCGAGGTAGGGGCGGTAGGCCCGACTGAACGATGAGAGCAGGGATGACAACGACACGTGAACTGAAGCCCGGTGCCGAGTACGGCCCGGAGCGGCGGCGACCGGGTGGGTTCGGTCGCCGCGCGGTGGGCGGCACCGCCGCGTTGGTCGTCGGAATCGGCGCCGGCTCGCTGGTGGCCGCCCCGGCGGCCTTCCCGCAGGCGGGCGACGGTACGGTGACGGTCCGCGTGGTGCGGGCCGTGGACGCGAGCGGAGTGTGGACCCCGGCGCTGGAGCCGGGTCTGGCCGGCGTGAAGGTGACCCTCACGGACGACGCGGGCGTCGGCGTCGAGGGCACCACGGCGGCGGACGGCACGGTGACGCTGGCGCCGGCCGCGGCCAAGCTCACCGGCGGCAAGTACCGTGTCCAGGTGGTGAACCCGAAGCCGGGCAAGCTCTTCCCGGCGTTCGCCTCCCGGCAGGGCCTGACCGGCGCGCCCACCCAACTGAGCAGCAACGAGGAGTTCGTCGACCTCTCCGGTGGCAAGAAGGTGGCGTACACCACCGGGCTGTGGAGCCCCGGTGACTACTGCCAGAAGAACGCGCCGCTGGTGACGACCTGTCAACCCACCACGCGCGAGGGCAAGCAGCAGCGGACGCTGGTGTCCTTCCCGTACAGCGCGCGCGGGCAGGACGGCGTGGACGTCGACGTCACCGACGTCGCCACCAACGCGGAGACCGGCACGCTGTACGGCATCGCGTGGAACCGGACGGACCGGCGGGTGTTCTCCTCGGCCGTCGCCAAGCGGACCACGGACTACGGCCCCGGCGGTGCGGGCGCGATCTACGTGACCGACCTCACGACGAAGGCGACCTCGCTGTTCGCCACCGTCCCGGACGCCGGTACGAGCGTCCACGGCGCCGGTACCGACGACGCGTTCCTGGCGGTGCCGGGCAAGGAGAGCCTCGGCGGCATCAAGATCACCGATGACGGCAAGGACCTCTTCGTCGTCAACCTCAACGACCGCAAGCTCTACCGCTACGACGCCACCGTGCCGACGGCGGCCGCGCCGAAGGCCGCCTACCCGATCCCGGACCCGGGCTGCCCCGCGGCCGGGGACTGGCGGCCGTTCGGCCTCGGACTGCAGGACGGCACCGGTTACCTCGGCGGCGTCTGCTCGGGCGAGTCGACCGGCAAGGTGTCGGACCTGCGCGCTGTGGTGCTGCCGTTCGACCTGGCCACCGGGGCCTTCGCGGCGGCGGTGCTGAACCAGCCGCTCGACTACCCGCGGCAGTCCACCGTCGGCGGCGGTCCCTGCGACGGGGCGGGCTGGTTCCCGTGGACCGGCACCTACCCGACCTCGCAGAACGGCAATCCCTGCGGTACCTCCATCATCGCCAACCCCGAACCGGAGTTGGGCGAGATCGCCTTCGAGACCGACGGCTCGATGCTGCTGTCCTTCCGCGACCGCTTCGGCGACCGCGCGCCGGCCGCTCCCGCGCCGGGTTCCGTCGCCGTCGTCATGTCGGGCGGTGACCTGAACAAGGCCTGCCCGGTGAACGGCACGTACGTGATGGACACCAACAACGGGTGCGGGCTGTCCCCCCGGGGCACCCGCTTCTTCGACACCAGCTGGGGCGGCCACCGCAACACGGCGTTCGCCGGCATGGCCTCCTCCAAGGTCGAGAACACCATCGCGACCTCGGCCTTCGACCCCAACCACACCGCCCTCGGCTACGGCACGTCGTTCCTCCAGCGCGACGGCAAGCAGGACCCGAAGTTCGGCCTGCGCCTCAACCCCGCGGGGACGGTCGCCCCGTTCGGCAAGGGCGCTTCGATGGGCGACCTGGAGGTGCTCTGCGACCAGGCCCCGCTCCAGATCGGCAACAGGGTCTGGTACGACCCCGAGCGCAGCGGTGTCCAGCGCCCGGGCCAGCGCCCCGTGCCGGCGGCGACCGTCAACCTGTACGACGAGTCGGGGAAGCTCGTCGGCACCACGAAGACCACGGAGCGCGGCGAGTACTACTTCGACGACTCCAATGTGACCGGCGGCCTCAAGCCGCGCACCAAGTACACGGTCAGGCTCGACAACCCGGCCGACTACGCCAAGGGCGGCCCGCTCTACCAGTGGGTGCCGACCGACGCCGACGTCGGTGACAACCGGTTCGTCGACTCCAAGGGCGTCGTCCCGGCGGGCGGGCAGTACGCCGAGCGAGCGCTCACCACGGGCGGACCGGGCGAGAACGACCACACCTACGACTTCGGCTTCCGACAGCAGGAGGGCGCGCTGCGCCTGGTCAAGCACGACCAGGACGGCAAGCCGCTGGCGGGCGCGAAGTTCCGGCTCTGGAAGGAGACCAACGGCACCGACGGGCTGCAGAGCGCCGGTGAGAAGCCCGACACGGCGGTCGGCGACCCCTGCACCACCGGGGCCGACGGCATCTGCAAGGGCAGCGGAGTGCCGGGGACGTACTACTGGCAGGAGCTGGCACCGCCGGAGGGCTACACCCCGCCGGAGGTGGCGGTGTTCGGGCCGCTGGTGCTGACTGCCGAGAACCTCGGCACCGGAGTCGAGGTGACGGCCGTCAACCGGCTGATCCCCACCCCGACCCCGACGCCGACCCCCACCCCGACCGGGACGCCGACGCCCACGCCGACCCCGGAACCGACCGGGACGACGCCGTCGACGCAGGCTCCGACGCTGCCGGGCCCGGCAGTGACGCCGCCCGCCCCGCCGGCCCCCGCCCCGCAGGCCCCGGCCACCGGCTCGCACCTGCCCAGCACCGGTGCGGGCGAGGGGATCCCGGTGATGCTGACCGCTGCGGGCACGCTGAGCGCGCTCGGCGCGGCACTGGTCCTGCTGGCCCGCCGACGCAGGGCCCGGCAGCAGTAGCACGCCCCCCGTGGCGGCCCTGAAGGGCCGGCACTGATCGGGCGGGTCCGCGGACTTCGGTCCCCGGACCCGCCCGACTGTCGTGACCGACCGACGAGAGAAGGCAAGCGCATGGCCCGGAAGGCGGAGGCCCGTACGCCGGGGCCCCTTAAGGCAGGAGCCTCCAAACCGGAGCCCCGGAAGGCAGGGGCCCGTACGCCGGTGCCCGGTACGCCGGAGTCTCGGAAGTCGGTGCCCCGTACGCCGGAGCCCCGAAAGGCGGGGGCCGACGGCGGCGGGCCGCGTCGCCGGGCGGCCCTCCGGCTCAGGACCGTGGTCGCGCTGGTGGCGTGCGCCGCTGCCGTCGCTGCGGCGGGCGTCGTCGTCGACCGGACCGTCGCCGACGGGACGGGGGAGCGGGCGGTGACCGTCGACGAGGCCTCCCGGCTGGCCCTGTCGCGGCTGAACCTGTTCCAGGCCAGCCCGGTCACGGTGGCACTCACCGCGGCCGAGAGCGGGGGCGTCGAAGTCCGGGTCGACGGCGTCGTGGACTACCGCACCCGCCGGGGCGCGGGCCGCTACCGGGTGACCGGGGCGAGCGGCCCGCTCGACCAGGGCCTGGTCGTCTGGGACGCCGGCGGTCTCGGACTCGCCCCCGCACCGGCCGGCGCCGACGGCCCGGCCTGGCAGCAGGCCGAGCGCGTCCCCCGGTCGGGCTGGTCGCCGCGCACCTACACGGCGGACCCGCTGGACGCCGGGCTCCAGCTGCTGGTCCAGCTCGGCGCCGACCGGCCGGACAACCCCCTGCTGCTCGCCCAGTCCGGGGCCCGTTGGCTCGGTAGCGAGAGCCTGGACGGTCGGAGCCACGACCGGTTCGCCGGCCCGCGCGCCCAGGGCGCCGCGCCCGACGGCGGGCGGTCGCCGCTGACCTACTGGGTCGACGGCGACGGCACGTTGCGGCGGGTGACGATGCGGATGCCGGGACTGGGCACGCCGACCACGGTGGAGTTCGCCGGGCACGACGAGGGCGCCAGGCTGCCGGAGGCGCCCTGGCTCACCGGCTGATCCCGACCCGCCGCCCCTCGCCCGGGCCGCCCCCTCGCCCAGCCCGCCGCCCGGGCCGCTGCTCGGCGGCCGGCCCTCACCTCGCCGGCTGCGCCGGGAGCGCGCCGGCGTCCGTCGGGAGCGGATACGCCCCCGGGTCCACCGCCCCCGGGAGACCGGTCGCCGGGCGGCCGGGCACGGTCGGATCGGGCAGCGACGGCTGCGCGGGCGGCGCCGGCACCCGGTTGAACGGGACTCCGGGCGGCGCCTGCACCGCAGCCGGGCGGCCCGTGGGCAGCGCCCCGCCCCGCCGGCTGCCGCAGCCCGCCGCGGCCTCCAGACCGTCCGGGCTCTGCGTGCCGGGCCGGTTGTCGCCGAAGCAGTTGTCGGGGTCGGCCGAGGCGAGCACCAGGTCGGCGCCGTTGCCGTCCACCTGATTGCCCTCGACCCGGTTGCCGCTCGCCGGGTGCCCCGGCGGGTCGGTGACGATCACTCCGGCCGCGCGGTTGCCCCGGACGAGGTTGCGTTCCACCCGGTTCGCGGTGCCGCCGCCGATCCCGACGCCGATGCCGAAGCCCCCGTCCGCCTGTTCGGGCGTGTCGGCGGCGTTGTTGTCGACGACCACGTTGCCCGCGATCACCGCGCCGTGCTGCGGGGCCAGCGCCTCCAGGTCGTTGGAGTTGACCGTGACGCCCACCCGGTTGCCGGCCACGCGGTTGCCCAGGATCGACACGCCGTCCGAGGCGTTGGTCAGCTCGACGCCGACCGCGTTGCGTTCCACGGTGTTGCCGCGCACCAGGGTGTCGCAGGGCTTGCACTGCCCGACGTAGATGCCGGAGTCGGCGTGTCCGGAGGCGTAGGAGTCCTCGATCACGCCGGAGCGCGCGTCGAAGGCGTAGATGCCGTACAGGCCGTTGTTGTACGCCGTGACCCGCGTCGCGCGGAAGCCCTCGACGGGCGGGAAGCGGGCGGTGTCCAGCGGGTCGTACGCCGAGCCGCCCGCGCCGCGCTGCTGCAGCTTCGCGTCGGTGACGCCGGTGAACAGGACGCCGTTGGCCAGGTAGCCGTGGACGGTGAGGTTCTCCACCACCGAGCCGGGGCCGGTGACGGTGATGCCGTTGGCCAGCTTGAGCCCGCCGTCGAACACCACGGCGGAGCGGTCCGTGCCGCGCACCACGACGTTGCGCTTGGTGACGCGCACGCTCTCGGCGTAGGTGCCGGGGCCGATCAGCACCGTGTCGCCCTCCCGCGCGACGTCCACGGCCTTCTGCACGGTGGGGAAGTCCTCCGGCACGCGGACCACGCTCCCGGCCGGATGCCTGGCGTCGTCCGAGGCCGGGCCCGTGGAGGAGCACCCGGCGGCCAGGGCGACCGCGACGACCAGGGCGGTCGCGGTCAGTGCGGCCCGGGGAGTTGAGTGACGATCAGGCGACGTGATTTGCATGGCATGTGTTCTATCGTCTCCAATAGGGCGCATGCCCACCGAACCGGAAAACGCGTCGTCGTCGAACCCTTCGGCCGCGCCCGGCCTCGGGCGGCGACGGGCGCTGCTGGCGGCCGGTGCGGTGCTCGCCGCCGGTGTCGGGGCGGCGGCCGGCGAACTGGCCGCCGGCGACCGCACACCGGGCCGGACCGCCGCAGCCGGTGGGCCACCACCCGAGGCGCCGATCCCCTTCCACGGCGTCCGGCAGTCCGGTGTGACGGCCCCTCAGCTCCCGGCGACGAAACTCGTCGCCTTCGACCTCCCGCCGAGCTCCGCCGCCGCGGACCGGGAGGCCCTGCGGACCCTCCTCGCCGCCTGGACCCGCACCCTGGCCGCGGCGACGGCCGTCGACGGCGCGTCGACCGACCCGCGCCTGCGGGCCGGCGGCGCCACCCGGCTCACCTCGCTGGTCGGCCTCGGCCCCGCGCTCGCCGCCAGGCTCGGCCTCGTCGTCCCCGCCGGGCTGGCCGAGCTGCCGCCGTTCCCCGGCGACCGCCTCGACCCGGCGCGCGGCGGCGGCGACGTCCTTCTCCAGCTCTGCGCCGCCGACCACTGGACGCTCGCCGTCGTCAACGAACTCGCCACCACGGCCGCCCAGGCCGCCGGTGCCACGCCCCGCTGGTCGCAGTCCGGCTTCCTGCCCGGGACGGAGCCGGGCGCCACCCCCCGCAACCTGTTCGGCTTCAAGGACGGCACCGCGAACCCGGACGAGGACGCCGCCCGACAGTGGGTCTGGGGCCCGCCCGGGCCGCACCAGGACGCCACCGTCCTGGTCTACCGGCGGATCCGGATGGACACCGCGGCCTTCGCCGCCCTCCCCGAGGAGAAGCAGAACTTCGCGATGGGCCGCCGGGCCGGAGACGGCGCCCCGCTGACCGGTGCCGCCGAACACGACGAGCCCGACCTCTACGCCAAGCACCCGGACGGCGCCTACGTCATCCCGGCCGCCGCCCACGTCCGGCTCGCCGGCCCCCGCCTCGACGGCGGCGCCCGGATGCTCCGCCGGGGCTACAGCTACGACGACGCCCCCGGCGACCGCGGCCTGCTCTTCTGCGCGTTCGTGCGCGACCCGGGCCAGTTCTCCCGCGTCCAGGACCGCCTGGCCGCCCGCGACGCCCTCAACCCCTTCGTCGAACACACCGCCTCCGCCGTCGCCTACGTCCTCCCCGGAGCTCCGGAGGGCACCGCCCTGGGCGACCACCTCTGGTCCTGACGCTCCGGCGACCGCGCATCGGTCACGGATGTGCGCCGAGGTGGCGCCACCGCACCGGGTCGGAGCCACCGGAGCCGGCGGGGGTGGCGGGCTTCGCGCGCGGGAGCGCGCGGTGGTCGGTGCAGTCCAGCACCAGCGCCCGGTCGGCGCCGCGTTGGAACTCGTAGCCGACCTGCCGCAGCCGCGTCGCGATGCCGTGGCCGGCCAGCGCGTGCCGGATCCGGTCCAGCGGCTCGTACGGCCGGTTGCTGGTGTGCAGGACCAGCGGGAACAGCCGTACCTCCCGGCGGGCGACGCGCGCCAGCTCGATCAGGGAGTCCAGGTGGAACTCCTCGTCCAGCTGTGCGCCGTAGGAGAACAGCAGGTGGGAGCTGAGGACGAGATCGAAGGACCGGTCGGCGAAGGGCAGGTGGGGCAGGGAGGCCGCGAGGTAGCGGTCCGGGCGCGCGGCGGCGTCCGCGGCGAACGTCCGCGCGGCCTCGGTGCGCAGGCGGGTGTAGTTCTCGACGTCCCCGAACCACGTCCACCGGAAGCTCGACGCGTTCTCCACGAGGGACGCGTGCTTGTGTTCGATCTCCTTCAGCACCAGGGCGCCGAGCCGGTCCGTGCCGTGGGCGTACTGGGGGTCGACGGCGACGGCGTCCGTGCCGCGGGCCCCGGCCAGCGCCACGAAGCTCGCGGCCCCGCCCGGGCAGTCCAGGATCCGCAGCGCGAGGTCGTGGTCCGACAGCGCGAACATGGCCCGGTACTCGTCGAAGGAGCGGGCACTGACGAGCATCCGGTCAGCCCCTTCCGATGAACGGCATCGTCGTCGGCAGGACGGTGAGGGACTGCACGTTGGTGTCGAGCGGCATCGACGCCATCAGCAGCAGCGCCTCGGTGAAGCGCTCCACCGGGATCGTCGCCTCCACGGCCATCGACCCGTCGGCCTGCATGGCAGGCGGCTGCGGGCTTCCGTCGACCGGGGCCACGTTCCCGACGTCGATCTGACCGCAGGCGATGCCGAACCTGCGGCCGTCCAGGGCCAGGGCCCGGGTCAGCCCGAGCACGGCGTGCTTGGCCGTGGTGTAGGCGATGGAGTTCGGCCGTGGCGAATGCGCGGACGGGGCGCCGTTGTTGATGATGCGCCCACCCGCCGGTGACTGCGCCCGCATGGTGCGGAAGGCCTCCTGGGCGCAGAGGAAGGTGCCGGTGACCGTGGTGTCCATCACCCGGGTCCAGTCCTCGAACGGCACGTCCGCGACCGGCCTGCGCGCGGTGGCCGCACCCGCGTTGTTGAACAGCAGGTCGACCCGGCCGAAGTGCTCGCGGGCGTTCCGGAAGAGGGCCTCGACCTGGTCGGGGCTCCTGATGTCGGTCGGGACGGCGACGATCCGCCGCGGACCGGACCGCGCCAGGGCGACGGTCTCCTCCAGCGCGTCCTTGCGCCGGCCGGCCACCACGACCGACCACCCGGCGGCGAGCAGGGCGAGCGCACCGGCCCTGCCGAGTCCGCTGCCGCCGCCGGTGACGACGGCGATCCTGCCGTTCCCCGCTCCGTCGGTGCTCACAGGACCTCCGTGTTCATCCAGACCCGCAGCATCCGGCGGGAGTTCGGACCGGGTTCGTCGATGTAGGGGGAACGGCCGTGCAGCACCCGGCTGTTGCGGATGATCAGCAGGTCGCCGGCGGCCATGGCCAGGCCGAAGGCGATCTCCGGCCGGTAGAGGACCTCGTCGAGGACGGCGAGGGCCTCCCACTGGCGTGCGCTCAGGGGCGGCCCGCCCCGCTCGGGGGACGTCCGCACGGTGCGGGTCTGGTAGTAGCAGCCCACGGTCGTGTCGGGTTGGGTGAAGAGGATCGGGGAGACGACGACCTGCTCGCCGGCCCGGCCGGTCCGGTCGAAGGTCCAGTCCTCCTGGAGCGTGGCGAGCACGTCCGGTCGTTCCCGCCCGATGAGGTCGTGGACGTGGCGGGCGCTGGCAAGTTTGGTGAGCCCGCCGCCCCGCACGGCCGGCTGAAGGCAGAGCAGGACGAGCAGGTCGCAGGTGTCGCAGTGGAACCCGAGTTCGGCCGCGCCGTCGCCGTCGCGGTCGCGGAGCACCTGGGTCAGGTCGCCCTGGGCGTTCTGGACCACGATCTGTCCGAACTCCCCCAGGACGAACGACAGACCCGTCACGGCGTCGTCCTCGGACGTGGCGGGATCGATCAGGTTGCGGACGTGCGCGAAGCCCACCGACCGGATGCTGTCGCGCACGAAGCCGCCGAGCGTCCTGCGCACCTCCTCCGCCCGGTCCCACCGCCCGGCCCGCGAGTCGGCCCGGAGGAGCCGGCGGTCGGTGTCGGTGAGCGGGAGCGACCAGTGTTCACGCCGGGACTCCAGATCGGCACTGCTCCAGCCGATCTCGGTCACCGTGTCATCGGACATGTCGTACACGACTCCTCCTCGTCGTCGTTCTCGCCGGTCCGGGGGTTCACTGCGTCGCCGCGGCCACGGCCTTCGACCACAGGGCCACCGCCTCGTCGATCTGTTCGGCGGTGACGACCAGCGCCGGAATCATCCGTACGACGTTCAGGTGGATCCCGCAGGTCAGCAGGAGCAGGCCGAGTTCGGCGGCCGCCTGCTGGGCGCGCTTCGCGGCCGCCGCGTCGGGCGAGCCGTCGGGGTGGCAGAACTCGTTGCCCAGCATGAGTCCCAGCCCGCGCACGTCGGCCACGGCCGGGGCCGCCGCCGCGACCGTTCGCAGCCCGTCCGCCAGCCGGCCGCCCTGTTCGGCGGCGTTCTCCACGAGGCGTTCGTCGCGGATGACGTCGAGCGTGGCGAGCGCGGCCGCGCACGCCACGGCGTTTCCGCCGTACGTTCCGCCCTGCGAGCCGGGCCAGGCCTTGCGCATCAACGCGGTCGGTGCGGCGATCGCGGACAGCGGGAACCCGCTGGCCAGCCCCTTGGCCGTGACCAGGACGTCCGGCCGGACGGCATCGTCGTGCTGGTGCGCCCAGAACCTGCCGGTCCGGCCGAACCCGCTCTGGACCTCGTCGAACACCAGCAGGATCCCGTGCCGGTCCGCCCGCTCGCGCAGGCCGGCCAGGAAGCCGGGCGGAGCCGGGACGTAGCCGCCTTCACCCAGGACCGGTTCGACGAACATCGCGGCGGTCTCGCCGGGAGCGCTGACGGTGGCGAGCACGTGGTCGAGACCTCGCAGGGCGTGCTCCACGGCCTCCTCGCCGGTCGTCCCGAGCCGGAAGGCGGACGGGAAGGGCGCCACCGCGACGCCGGGCATCAGCGGGCCGATTCCGGCGCGGAACCGGCTGCCCGCGGTGGTGAGCGCCGCCGCTCCCATCGTGCGCCCGTGGAAGGAGCCGTCGAACACGATGACGTTCGGCCGGCCGGTGGCGTGCCGGGCCAGCCGCAGGGCGGCCTCCACCGCCTCGCTGCCGGAGGCGACGTAGAACAGCGAGTCCAGCCCCTCGGGCAGGACCTCGCCGAGCCGTTCGGTGAGGGTGAGCAGGGGCTCGTGCAGCACGGTCGTGTACTGCCCGTGGATCAGTCGGCCGGCCTGCCGCCGCACGGCCTCGACCACCCGCGGGTGGCAGTGTCCCGTGCTGGTCACCCCGACACCGGAGGTGAAGTCCAGGTAGCGCCGGCCGTCGGCGTCGAAGAGGTGGAGTCCTTCGCCCCGGGTCGCGACGACGGGCGTGGCCTGTTGGAGCACCGGAGAAAGCTGGGACATCGGACCTACCCTCGGGTTCGGTGGTGCGCGGTGATCTGATCAGGGGTGACCGGGCCGGCGCTGACCGGGCCGGGGGACCGGTCGGCGGTGGCGGTCGTGTCCGGGGGCGGTCAGGCCGTCCGGCCGGAGAGCACGGCCTGGGGGAGGAACCCGGCCCGGGTGGCCCACGACAGGGCGGCGGACCACCACTGCGGGGTCGGTGCGGCGAAGCGCACTCCGGCCCGGTCGAGCACGGACGCGGTGTAGGAGCTGTCGACGACGATGTTGCGGTCGTCGAGCTGGGACCAGGCCGAGGCCAGTCTGGCCGCGGTGGGGTGCGTCCGTTCGACGCGGGTCAGGGCCTCGGCGAAGGTGTCGTCGTCGGTCAGCACGATCGGGTAGCCGTACTCCGCGAGCCAGCCGACGAGCTCGTCGTGGGGCACCTGGTACGGCGTCTCGACGTGGTAGACACCGGGCGCGGCGTACGGGTCCGTCGCGATCGCGGCGATCCCCGCGGCCACGGTGTCCACGTGCGAGAACGCGAAGGCCGTCGCCGGCCGGTGCGGCGCCGCACCGGCCAGGACGTAGCCGCGGACGAGCTGGTAGATCCGGTTGTCGCCGATGTTGCGCTGGAACGCGCCGGTGCGGCTGTGCGCCGCGATGTGACCGCTGCGGTGGACGAACCACGGACGGCCGGTGGCCGCCCAGGCCCGGACGGTCTCCTCGGCGCCGAACTTCGCCCGCTCGTAAGGGGTCCGGAAGCTCTGGCCGATCCGCAGGTCGGCCTCGCTGAACCGGCGGGGGGAGCCGTCGACGCGGCCGGCGACGGCCAGGGTCGAGACGTGGTGGAAGGCGGCCCCGGGAGCCTCGGCGTCGACCCAGGCCAGCAGTCGCCGGACCGCGGCGTGGTTGGTCCGCTCCAACTCGGCGGGTGCCGCCACCAGCCGGACGTCCGCGGCGGCGTGGACGACCACCTGGGCGCCGCGGGCGCGGGCGAGGCCGTGGCGGGAGAGCCCGAGGCCCTCCCGGTCGATGTCCCCGGCGACCGCCTCGACCACGCCGGTGCCGAGCCGGTCGCCGAGCGCGCTGCCGGGTCCGGTGCCGAATCCACTGCCGAGCGCGGTGCCGAGCCGTCGGGCCGCGTCGGCGTCGTGCTCCGCGCGCACCAGGCAGGTGACCCGCGCCCCCCGTGCGACGAACTCGGTGAGCAGGTGCCTGCCGAGGTAGCCGGTGGCCCCCGTGAGGAGGACGCGGGCGGGTTCGCGCACCTGCCACCGGGCCGGGCCGGGGGGTGTCCGGTGGCCGGGGTGCAGCACCTGGCCGGAGGTCGACAGCGGCGTCCTGGCAGCGGGCGGGGCCGCCACCCCGGCCGCGTCCGCCACGTCCCGGGCGAAGGCGGCGACGATGCCCCGCGCACTCTCGTCGGACAACGCCGGCCGGCTGTACACCAGGTCGGCCACCAGCCGCTCCTCGACGATGCGCGCGGTGAGCCGGAGCCGGTAGAGCGGATCGCCGCCGGCGCAACGGGCGGTACCGGCCTGCTCCCGCGCGACGGACCACCCGAGCGCGGGATCGTCCGGCAACCGGAACGTCCCGAGGAAGTTGAAGCCGGTCTCGGGGCGCGGGCCGGTCACGTCCATCGGCAACAGGGGTGCCTCCCGAACGCGGCGCCCGACCTCGCGGGCCCGCTCGGCCGGCGTGGGGCGGCTCGCACCGGCACCGCCGCCGTGCCGCTCCGCGGTGTCGAGGGCCACCCACTTCACGGCCGTGAACCACCCGACGGTGTCGAGGTGATCGCCGTCGGCGCCCGTGACGTCGCGGCCGTGCGTCTCGACCTCCACCGCCAGCCGGGACTGCCCGCTCCAGCTCGACGTGGCCTCGGCGAAGGCCGACAGCAGGAGCGCTTCGAGCCCCTGCCCCCGCCCGTGCCGAGCGACGAGCCGGGCGGTCGCGGCGCGGTCGAGGGCCCAGGTGACGGCCGCCGCCTCGCTGCCGGTCGGGTCGGCCGCGGGCAGCCGCGGTGCGTCCACCCCCGGCGCAGTGGACGCCGGTGGCGACGCGGCGGCCCACTCGTAGAAGTCGGCCGTCGGCGGGAGGTCGGCCGGCCGCCCGGACTTCGCCGCCCGGTACGCACGGGCGAGGTCGTCGAGCAGGATGCGCCAGGAGAGGCCGTCGACCGCCAGGTGGTGCACGATCACCGCCAGCCGGTCGTCGACGCCCGGCGGGCCGGTGAAGAGGTGGACCCGGATCAGCCGCCCGGCGGCGGGGTCGAGGCTGCGGTGCAGTGCGGTACAGACCCGGTCGACCGTCTCCGCCAACTGCCCGGCCTGCCGCGGGATCGTGGAGAACGTCACCACGTCCAGGTCGCCGGTGGGCCGCGGTTCGCCGGGACCGTCGGGCAGGACGGGCTGCCGCAGGGCGGGATGGCGCCGGAGCAGGCCCTCGACGGCCGTCGAGAGCGCCCCCGGGTCGACGGCCACCGCGCAGCGCAGCAGCACGGACTGGTTCCAGTGCCGGAGGTCGTCGAGGGGCTGGCGGAACAGCCACCGCTGGGCCGGCGCGAGCCCGCGCTCCCGGGGGCGCGCCGCCGCGGGCACCGGCAGCGCCTCCTCCCGCACGGCACGGGCGGCGGCGGCCAGCAGGGTCGGGGTCGGGTGCTGGTAGAAGTCCTCGAACACGATGCGGAACCCGGCGCGGCGCACCAGCGCCACCGTCCGCATGGCGAGGATCGAGTCTCCGCCGAGGCTCACCACGTCGGCGTGCGGGCTGAGGTGCGGCAGGCCGAGCGCGCTCGCCCAGAGCTGCGCGACGGCGCGGGCCAACCCCGGGGCGGTCCGCGCCGGGGAGTCCTCGCGGCCCGTTCGCGGGTGTCGCGCCCGCTCCTCGACGACCCCGCCGATGACGGCGTCCAGGCGGGTGTGGTCGAGCTTCCCGTTCGGCCCGATCGGGAACTCCGTCACCGGGACGATCACCTGGGGGACGGAGTAGCCGGGCAGCCGGTGGTGCAGGTGGGAGCGGAGGGCGTCCACCGCCGGGGTGACGGCGCAGCCGTCCGCGATCCTGACGGCGGAGCGCAGTTGGACGCCCGCGGGGGTGTCCCGCGCGATCACCACGGAGCGGACGACGGCCGGGGACTCCTCGATCACCCGCTCGACCTCGGCGAGGTCGACCCGGAAGCCCCGGACCTTGACCTGACGGTCCGACCGGCCGAGGAAGACCAGGTTCCCGTCGGGCCGGCGGCGGCACACGTCACCCGTACGGTACATCCGGACCGGGGCCGCCCCCTCCTGCTCGTGTCGGACGAAACGGCGGGCGGTCTCGTCCGGGCGGCCGAAGTAGCCGGCGCTGACGCCCTCCCCGCCGATGAGGAGTTCGCCCGGCTCGCCGTCGGGGACGGGACGGCCCGTCCGCGGGTCGAGCAGCCGGAGGACGACCTCGCCGATCCCGGTACCTATTGGGACTGTCGCCTCGTCGGCCGGCAGGTCGCCCGCCGTCGCGGCGAGGAAGCAGGTGGCGCCGACGGTCGTCTCCGTCGGGCCGTAGTGGTTGACCACCCGGTCCGCGACGCCGTCGTCGAGCAGGGCGGCGGCCAGCGTCCGCGGCAGGGGCTCGCCGCCCAGCAGCACGGTGTGCAGGGCGGGAGCCGTGGCGGGCCGCTCGTCCAGCAGGGCCGTCAGGTGCGACGGTGTGGTCTTCAGCACCGACACCCCCGCGCCGTGCAGCGACGCCCAGAAGGAGCGGGGGTCACGTGTCGCGTGATCGGGGACGACGTGGACCGAACCCGCGGTCGCGAGCGCGAGCAGCCAGGAGGTGTGGCCCAGGTCGGCCGCCAGCGTGGTGACGTGGGCGACGCACGGGGCGTGGGCGACGGTCAGGCCCAGCCGGTCACCCAGCGACCGGGCGTAGTGCAGCGCGTTGGCGTGGGTGACGGCGACGGCCTTGGGCTCGCCCGCCGAACCCGAGGTGAAGGAGAGGTAGGCCGGCTCCGCGTCCGCCCCCGCCGCGGCGGCGCGTGGCCCGGGAAGGCCGGCGACGGTCGGCGAGACGGGCCCGGCGCCGGTGCCGGGGTCGACGTCGGTGTCGGCGTCGGTGTCGGTGTCGGTGTCGACCACCAGGGCCCGGTACGGCTCCGGCACCGGTGCCGAGGCGTCCGTCGTCAGCACGCAGGCGACCCCGACCGCGTCGAGCCGCCTGCGGACGTCCGGCCCCGACCACTGCGGGTCGACCACCACCGCGGTGGCGCCCGACCGCAGGACACCGTGCAGCAGCGCGAGCAACCGGGCGTCCCGGGGACCGACCAGGGCCACCCGGGCTCCGCCGCCGACGCCCGCCCCGCGCAGCAGGCCGGCGACCCGGCCGGCCACGGCGTCGAGGCGGCGGTAGTCGAACGAGCGCGTCCCGTCGCTCAGGGCGGTCCGCCGCGGGTGGGCGAGGGCGTTGCGCGTCAACAGATCGGTCAGTGACGGGACGGGCCGTGTCGCGGGCATCACGTGTGTTCGTCTCCGGTTCGTGCGGGCGGGGTCGGTGCGGGCGGGCGGCGTCATGAGGTTCGGTCCGCGGTCCGGACGCGGGTCCGGACGTCACCTGCGACGAACGCGTCCAGCCACTCCCCGCGCGGGAGGCGCCGGGCCAGTTCCCAGGCGACCATGCGGTGCAGGCCGTCGAGGTGGATGAGCCCCTCCCTGACGAGGAGGTCCGAGTAGTCGGAGTGCGGCACCGGGGCGGTGCTGAGGTACACCGGGGTGAGCGGCGCCTGTTTCAGGAGTGCCAGCTTCGCCGCGCACACCGGGTTCGCCCCGGCCCACGTCCGCCCGCCGGCCCGGACGCGGTCCACGGCCTGGCGCACCGTCAGCCCGGAGCGCGGGACGAGTTCGATCCCGCCGCCCTCGCTGAGGTGCCAGGGCAGGACGACGCCGAGGACCTCGGTCCGCGCGAGCCGGACCCGCCACCAGCTGCCGAGCAGCTCGTCGGCGCGCCGGAGGTTCTCCTCACCGTCCTGGTTGGTGTTCGCCTCGTGCGCCTGCTCGGCGCTGTGGTTGCGCAGGTAGACCGAGCGGACCTCGGCGAACGTGGCCGAGCCGAGAACCTCCACACCGATACCCTTCACGTCGTCTTCGTGTACTCGGTGAAATGCCGGTCCGCGAACAGCTCCGGCCACTGCTCCCCGCCGAGCTCCAGTTCCCTCGCCCGCGCCAGCATGCGCCGCCAGAAGGGCTTCACCGGCCGCCAGCGCGCTCCCACCTGGCAGTACGACGCGTCCACGAAGTACCGGGGGCGGTCGCCCCCTCCGGGAGCCGGCCGGCGGGCATGGAACAGCGCCGAGTTGAGCAGCACCGTGGACCCGGGCGGCAGCCGGTCGATGACGACCTCGCCCGGCAGTTCGGCGGTGCCCAGGTGGGCGAGCGCGGTCTTGCCGGCGGGCTCGCGGTGGGAGCCGGGCAGCACCGCGAGACTGCCGACGGTCTCGTCCAGGCCGCCGAGGTAGTGCAGCGCGTGCACCATCAGCAGGGACGGCTCCGAGCGGTCGTTGGGCTCGTAGTCGTGGTGCCAGGGCTTTCCGGTGACCCCCGGGCGCTGTCTGTCGCTGTGCAGGTGGTGGAAGACGAACGGTGCGCCCATGAGGTCGGAGAGCAGGCGCATCAGGACGGGGTGGGTGAGCAGCTCACCGTGGCCCGGCAGCTCCAGTTCCAGCACCGGGGGCGCGTCATGCGTGTCCGGATCGACGCAGCTGGCTATCGAGCGGGCCCGCAGACCGTCGTCGACCCAGCGGTCCACTTCGGACACGAGCCGGTTCCGGAAGGACGTCGGGAGCAACCCCGGAAGGACCAGATACCCCGATGCGGCGAACTGTTCCCGCTCTGCGGCGCCGAGGGCCTCGTGCTCTTCAAGAGACAGCGGCACTATGACAATTCACCCTTTCCCACAACGCTGACGCGTTGTTCGCTGCCGACCCCAGGCGACTCAGGCGCCACAGAGGGAAGTGGACTGATCACTTTCGGTGAGATTATGCGTGTTGGAGTCTGCGGGGCCGAGATCAACCCTCACAAGACCCTTGGCGGATTCGAGGTCTCGTTCCGGCCACCGGGTCGCCCGCGCCCTTCCCTTCGTCCACCCACGGTGCCTGCCCGGTACGCCGTCCGGCCCACCGGAGGGCGCCTGCGCAGGCCAGTGGCGGCGCGCCGCCGACGGGTGGGGGCGTTTCTGCGTGGCGGCCGAAACCGACAAGGGGGAGTCAGCCGACCTTTCGGTCGTAAGTGGTCAAAGTGGTTCTCGCCTCACGCACCCCGGGAGAACGGACATTCGACACCAGGTGAAGATTGGACCTCTGAGCGGCGGGATCAACGGTGGCCCGCCCCCTGCCCTTCCGCCCCTCCCGCCCTCGGCGGAAGTCCGGCGCGGTGATCGGCCCCCACGCCGGACTGGGCCGAGATCCGATGGCCGGACCGGAGCGGGCATATGCCACCCGAGCAGCGGTTTCCACGGTGCTGCGGCCGGGCGGCGCGCGGGATTCAGGGTCTGACGGGGCAGATCGCCTCGGCCACCGCGCGCAGGTCGTCGTTCAGCTGGTGGTCGCGCCCGGGCAGCCGGTGCAGCTGGGCCTGCGGAATCGCGCGGGCATAGAGGTCGGCGTGGGACGGTGGTGCCGTCTCGTCGTCGAGTCCGTGGAACACGTGCACCGGCACGTCGCGCGGCAGCCTCGCGCCGAGGTCGCCGGGCAGCTCGAACTCCTCGCCCGGCCAGCCGCCCCGGCCGACGAACGGGGCGGCGATCAGCACGATCGCCGCGAGAGTGCGCTCCGGCGGCTGCTCGGCGAGGGCGTGGACGAGGATCGTCCCGCCCACCGAGTGGCCGGCCACGACCGCGCCGTCCGCCAGGTCCGCCAGCTCGCGCCGGATCGCCCGGCCCCACTGGGCGTAACCCGGCTCGCCCTCGTCGGGCATCCGCGGGTAGCGGACCTCGTACCCGCCCCCGAGCGCTCGCCGCAGGCTGTCGACCAGCTTGTCGTCCCAGTCGTCGTGCGTGCCCGCGCCGCCGCCCTGGATGAACAGGATCTGCTGAGCCGCTGCCATGGCGATCGTCCTCCGCATCCTCGTCACGGCCCCGTCCGGCACCCGCCGCCGGCTGCCGGTGTCCACCTTGGCGGACGGAGGCGCGGGTGACCGAGCGCCACACCCATCGCTCCGCCGCCCTGCTTCGGCGACCTGCTCCGCCGACCTGTTCCGGCGACCTGCTCCGCCGACCTGTTCCGCCGACCTGTTCGGGCGACCTGCTTCGCCGACCGGCCGGGCGTGCGCCGGGTGTGTCAGCCGAGGGTCGGGTAGTCCGTGTAGCCCGTCTCGCCGCCCACGTACATCAGGTGCGCGTCCCGGATCGGGTTGAGCGGGGCTCCGGTGCGCAGCCGGGTGACCAGGTCCGGGTTGGCCAGGAACGCACGGCCGAGGGAGATCAGGTCGGCGCCCGCGTCCAGGAGGCGCTCGGCGGCGGCGCGGCCGCCGTCGGCGGGCAGGGGGCCGGGCCAGGGCAGGGACGGGTTCGCGATCAGCGGGCCGGACCAGGCCTTGCGCAGGGTGTGGAACAGCGGCTGGTCGGGGTCGGCGAAGACGACGTGCAGATAGGCGAGGCCCAGGCCGTCGAGTTCGCCCAGGAGCGCCGGGTAGACCTCGTCGACGTCGTCCTCCGCCATGGCGTTGGCGGTGACGCCGGGAGCGATGCGCACCCCGACCCGGTCGGCGCCGATCGCCTCGACGACCGCGCGGACCACCTCGACGGTGAAACGGATGCGGTGGGCGACCGCCCCGCCGTAGCCGTCGGTGCGGTGGTTGGTGTGGCGGGAGAGGAACTGGTGGAGCAGGTACCCGTTCGCGGCGTGGACCTCGACCCCCGCGAAGCCCGCGTCCACCGCGCGGCGGGCCGCGGCGGCGAAGTCGGCCACGGTGGCGTGGATCTCCTGCTCGGTCATCTCGCGCGGCACGACGTTCTCCCGGTGCCCGGACGGGGTGACGATCGTGCCGGGCAGCGGCACCGCCGACGGGGCGACCGGGTGGTGCCCGCTGGTTTCGGGGTGGCCGACCCGCCCGCCGTGCTGCAGCTGGAGGAACATCTGCCCGCCGGCGGCCCGGACGGCGTCGGTGACGCGGCGCCACCCGGCCACGTGCGACTCGTCGTGGATCGCCGGGATGTCGGGGTAGGTGGCGCCCACCGCGTTCGGTGTGGTGGCCTCCGCGATGATCAGCCCGGCCGATGCGCGCTGGGCGTAGTACGTGGCCGTGATCGGTTCCGGTACGCCGGTGGCGCTCGCGCGGTTGCGCGTCATCGGGGCCATCACCAGGCGATTCGCGAGCCGCAGGGCGCCGAGCCGGGCGGGCCGGAACAGCGGGGAGTCCGGGCCGGCCGACTCGGTGTCGAAGCCCGCCGGAACCGTGGCGTTCGTGCTCATGATCGTGCTCCTTGGTGGTCCGTGGTGGTGTCGTCGGGGCCCTGCGGCCCGCTGATCAGACGATCCCGCCGCCCGCTTCGGCTCTGCTGATGCTCTGCTGACGGTCCACCGGCAGCCCGTCCGGCCAGCGGATGATCACCCTGTGTAGGGTGTGGCCCATGAGGTTCGGGGTGCTCGGTCCGCTGGCCGTGTGGGACGCCGACGGTGTCCCCGTGCGGGTGCCCGAGACCAAGGTGCGGGCCCTGCTGGCCGACCTCCTGCTGCACGAGGGCCGACCGGTGTCGCCCGACCGCCTCGTCGACGACATCTGGGGCGACACCGCGCCCGCCAATCCCGCCAACGCGCTCCAGGCCAAGGTCTCCCAACTGCGCCGGGCGATCGGCCGTGACCGGGTGACCCACCACCCGGCCGGGTACCGGCTCCGACTCGACGACGACACCACCCAGGTCGACGCGGCCGGCTTCCGGGCACTCGCCGCACGGGCCCGGAGCGAGACCGACGCGCGCTCCCGGGCGGCCGTGTTCACACGGGCGCTGGAGCTGTGGCGCGGACACCCGTACGCCGACTTCGCCGACGAGGAGTTCGTCCGCCCGGCCGCGCAGCGGCTGGCCGAGGAACGGCTCGCCGTCGTCGAGGAACTGGTGGAGGCACGGCTGGAGTTCGCCGATCCGCTGCTGCTCGGTGAGCTGGCCGAACTGGTGGACCGCCACCCCCTGCGCGAACGGCTGCGCGCCGTACAGATGCGGGCGCTGTACCGGGCCGGCCGGCAGAGCGAGGCGGTCGCCGCGTACGGCGAACTGCGGGCATTGCTCGTCGACGAGCTGGGCCTCGACCCGAGCCCCGCACTGGCGGCGTTGCACGAGGCGATCCTGCGGCAGGACACCGCCCTCCTGCCCGTGGCCGCGCCGCAGGTCCCGCCGGTCCCGGCCCGCTCGCCCGTCGGATCCCCGGCCGCGGCCGCCGACCGGGACCGGCACCCGGGTGCGTTCCGGCAGTCGAACCTGCCCGTCCCGCGGACCACGCTCGTCGGGCGCGGCCCCGCGCTGGACGCCCTCGCCCGTCTCGTCCGCGCCGAGCGCCTGGTCACGCTGACCGGCCCCGGCGGGGTGGGCAAGACCCGGCTCGCCCTGGCCCTCGCGCGCCGCCTCGCGGACGACCCCGGGGGCGGCGCGCCGGACGGCGTGCAGCTCGTCGAGCTCGCGGCCCTACCCGCCGATGCCGCCGACCTCGCCCAGGCGGTGGCCGCGTCGCTCGGCATCCGCCCGGCCGCCGTACCGGCCGCGCCCCCGGCCGCCCTCCTGCCCGCGCTGGCGGCGGCCCTGCGCGGGCGCCGGGCCCTGCTCGTCCTCGACAACTGCGAGCACGTGATCGACTCCGCCGCCGACCTCGTCGCGACGCTGCTGGACACCGCGTCGGAGCTGCGCATCCTCGCCACCAGCCGGGAGTCGCTGCGACTGCCCGGCGAGGCGGTGTTCCCCGTCGCTCCGCTGGACCCGGTCGCCGCCGCGCGGCTGTTCACCGAACGGGCCGCCGCGGCGGCGCCCGGGTTCGCCGCGCCCGCCGGGGACGGGGCCGGGGACGCCGGGGCGCCGGACGCCGGGACGCCGGACGCCGGGACGCCGGACGACGGGACGCGGGCTGCCATTGCGGAGATCTGCCACCGGCTGGACGGCATTCCACTCGCCCTGGAACTCGCGGCCACCCGGGTGCGGGCCATGGGCGTGCGGGAGCTGGCGGCTCGCATCGACGACCGGTTCCGGGTGCTCGGTTCCGGGCAGCGGGGCCTTCCGGCCCGGCAGCAGACCCTGCGCGCGGTGATCGACTGGAGCTGGGAGCTGCTCACCCCGCCGGAACAGACCGTCCTGCGGCGGCTGGCCGTCCCGCCCGGCGGCTGCTCGCTGCAAGCGGCCGAGGCGGTGTGCGCGGGAGACGGCATCGCCGGTGACGCCGTCCTGGACCTGGTCGGGCGCCTGGTCGACCGTTCGCTCGTCGAGGCCGCGCACACCGGCGACGGCCCGCGCTACGGCCTGCTCGAATCGGTGGCCGCCTACGCCCGCGACCGGCTCCACGAGGCGGGTGAGCACCCGGCCACCGCGGCTCGTCACGCCGCGTTCCGCGACGTGGCCGAACACGCCGAGGCCCACCTGCGCGGGCCGGGACAACGCCTCCAACTCGCCTGTCTGGACGCCGAGTCCACCAACATCCGAGCCGCGCTCGACCACCTTCTGCGCACCGGGGACCGGCACGGCGCCGCCCGCGTGGCCGCCGCCCTGTGCCCCTGGTGGCTGCTGCGCGGTCGTCTCCACGAGGCCCGCCGCGCCCTCGCCACCGTCCTGGAGGCCGCCGCCCACACGCCGGCCACCGCGCCCGCCTCCGCTTCCTCCTCTGCGTCTGCCGCTGCCGCTGCCCCCGTGTCCGCCTCCGTCGCCGCCGAACTCCGGCTTCTGCACGACGCGTTCGCCATGCTGACCGGCCACCGGCCAGCCGAGCGGGACTGCCCCGAAGCGGACATCGCCGACCCCGTCCGGCGCGGCCGGGCGCTGTGGCTGTTCGCCCACGGCCTCCACCACGCGGGCGACCCGGTCGCGGCGCACGCCGTCGGCACCCGCGCCCTGGACCACTGCGCCTCCGCGGGTGACCGCTGGGGCGCCGCCGCCGCCCGCGCCCTGCTGGCCCGGACCGCGCTGGCCGCCGGCGACCTCGCGGCAGCCCGTCGTGACGGCCGTTCCGCCGCCGCGGCCTTCCGCGAACTCGGGGACGGGTGGGGCGAGTTGCAGACGGTGCCGGTCCTCGCCGCGCTCGCCGAGATCGAGGGTGAGTACGCCGACGCCGAAGCCCGCCACGGCGTCGGGCTGCGCCTCGCCGAGCAGCTCGGTCTGGCCGTGGAGGCCTCCGCCTGCCTCGCGGGTCTGGGCCGCCTCGCGCTCCTCGCCGGCGACTGGGAGCGGTCCCGGTTGCTCCACGAGCGGGCCCGCCGTGCGGCCGCCGAGCAGGGCCACCTCTTCGGCGAGGTGCTCGCGGTCATGGGCCTCGCCCTGGGCGCACGGCGCGCCGGCGACCTCGACGACGCGGAACGCCACCTCCGGGCGATGCGTGACGACTACCCGTCGTCGACCGCGGGAAGGCACCTGATCGAGGTGGAACTCGGCTTCGTCGCCGAACTGCGCGGCCTGCCCGCGCAGGCCGCCGCCCACCAGGCACGCGCTCTGGCCCACGCCCGGCAGCTGGCCGAGCCGCGGGCCCTCGCCCTCTCCCTGGAAGGCACCGCCGGCGCGGCCGCGGCCACCGGCGGCGCCTCGGCACTCAACCGTGCGGCGCTGCTCCTCGGCGCCGCCGACGCCGCCCGCCGAAGTGCCGGTGCACCACTCCCGCCCGGTGAACGCGCCGACGTGGACCGGATCGCCTCCACGGTCCGCGCGGCCCTCGGCGCGGCCCACTTCGCCACCGTCTTCGAGCAGGGTGCCTCGCTCCCGCTCCCGGTCGCGGTCCGTACCGCCGCCGAGTCCTGAGCCGGACACGGCGGCCGGTTCCACGGCGGTCCCTCCGGTGGCTCCGGCCGCTCCGATGCGCGGCAGCCGGTGGTTCCGGACGGCACCGGCACCAAGCCCCTGACGACCCTGCGCCCGCCGAGGGCCTGGCTGTGCTCCATGAACTCAACCCGATCATCCGGGGCTGGGCGGCCTACTTCCGGAGTGCGGTGTCCAGCCGCGTGTTCCACGCGCTGGACGCCCATGGGTCCGCAGGTCGCCGGCGAGCCGCTCGCGGAGATCGAGACCTGCGGCTGGGCCTTGCTCCTCCACAAGATGCCGATACCCCGACCGGCTGGCCGCGCAGCATCACGGACGAGTTCCGCCGTGTACTGCCGGCCGGCCTGGGGCGCGGGTCAGTGTGCCGACGCGCGCAAGTTGTCACCGATGACGCCGAACGACCTGGGCGAGGCTGCGGTAGGAAGCACAGTGGTTGACGCCGTTTGCGCGGGATAGTTGTCACCTGCGGCCAGTGCTCAGCCTTTCTGTCACCTGCCGGCGGGACGCGGGCTGTCCCGCCGGGGCGGGACAGCCCGGTGTGTCGTCAGGTGGTGCGACCGTTCTGCCCGGCGATCTGGGTGACGGTGAAGTGGACGAACTCGGCCCGTCAGGATTCGGGGCGAGCTGGCGCTCAGGCACCGTCGGGGACGCTGTGCGGGGTGCAGCCGTGGCCGGTCGCCCCGACGCGGCCGATTCCGGGCCGGTCGAGGTGGGCTCCGGCTTCACCACTCCGGGTCACGCGCTGCGTCACGTGCGAGGGCCAGGTTGGCCCGCACGGCCAGCGTGGTCGGGTGGGTGTCGCCGAGGATCTGCTCGCACTGGCTGAGGGCGGTCTCGAACAGGGGGACGGCACGGTGCGGGTCGCCTGCCGCGTAGTAGGTCAGTGCGACGTTGTTGCGGCTTTTCAGGGTGTCGGGGTGGTTGTTGCCGAGAACCTGTTCGCGCTGGCTGAGGACGGTCCTGAGCAGAGGGGTGGCACGGTCCGGGTCGCCCGCTGCCTGGTAGGCGCCGGCGAGGTTGTCTCGGAAGTTCAGGGTGAAGGGGTGGGTGTCGCCGAGTGCTTGCTCGAAGTGGGCGAGCACGTTCTCGTGCAGGGGGATGGCACGGTCCAGGTCGCCCGCCGCCTGGTAGGCGGCGGCGAGGTTGCCCAGGCTGATGAGGGTGTCGGGGTGGTTGTTGCCGAGGACCCGCTCGCGCTGGACGAGGGTGGTTTCGTACAGGGGGATGGCGCGGTCCAGGTCGCCCGCCGTGTGGTAGCCGAGTGCGAGGTTGGCTCGGCTGTTCAGAGTGTCGGGGTGGGTGTCGCCGAGGACCCGCTCGAACTGGGTGAGGCTGGTCTCCAACAGGGGGATGGCACGGTCCAGGTCGCCCGCCGAGTGGTAGGCGAACGCGAGGTTGGCTCGGCACTTCAGGGTGTGGGGGTGGGTGTCGCCGAGCGCTTGCTCGAAGTGGGCGAGCACGTTTTCGTGCAGGGGGATGGCACGGTCCGGGTGGCCCGCCGCCTGGTAGGCGCCGGCGAGGTTGTCCAGGGTGATGAGGGTGTCGGGGTGGTTGTTGCCGAGGACCCGCTCGCGCTGGACGAGGGTGGTTTCGTACAGGGGGATGGCGCGGTCCAGGTCGCCCGCCTCCTGATAGGCGGAAGCGAGGTTGCCTCGGCAGCCCAGGGTGTGGGGGTGGGTGTCGCCGAGGACCCGCTCGAACTGGGCGAGGGTGGTCTCCAGCAGGGAGACCGCACGGTCCGGGTCGCCCGCCGCCTGGTAGGCGAGCGCGAGGTTGTTGCGGTTGTCCAGGGTGTGGGGGTGGGTGTCACCGAGGGTCCGCTCGGACTGGCTGAGGGTGGTCTCGAACAGGGGGATGGCGCGGTCCAGGTCGCCCGCCGCCTGGTAGGCGATCGCGAGGTTGTTGCGGCTGTCCAGGGTGTCGCGGTGAGTGTCGCCGAGGACCCGCTCGCGCTGGCTGAGGGTGGTTTCGTACAGGGGGATGGCGCGGTCCAGGTCGCCCGCCTCCTGATAGGCGGAAGCAAGGGCGCCTCGGCAGCTCAGGGTGTCGGGGTGGGTGTCGCCGAGGTCCCGCTCGCACCGGGCAAGGGCGGCCTGTTGGAGCGGGATGGTGTCGGAGGCGGTGACCGTCGCGCCCACGGCGGAGTGAGCGGACAGGAGGGCGGCGATCTCGGCCCGTAGGTCGGCGTCCTTGCGCAGGGGTCGCTTCAGCACCTTCCGCAACGCGGCCTGAGCGTCTGCGTCCTCAGGGTCCTCCGTAAGGCCCTCAAGCGCTGCCGCCAGCGCGGCCGGCTTGGGTGTGTGGCGGCAGCGCGATACGGCTTGGAGGATGCGGCGGCCGAGGTCGGCGGTGGCGTCCGCGGCGGGATCCTCCGCCCGGGCCAGGACAGTCCCGCCGTAGGCCCGTGCCGCGGCGGTCAGGAATGGGCCGGCCTGCTCCAGCAACCGGACGACTTCCGCACTCATCCTCGTCCCCCCTCGGGTTGACCACACCTGCGACAAGAGCCTTTTGACAGATCGTAGGGGAGTGGGCGGACCAGTTCAGGTGTTCGACTCAAACCGCTGGGCGGTCCGCGGACCTGCCGCGCGGGCTACGCAGGTCGAATCCCGCACCGGAGCGGCCCGGGGCGGGGGCTCGCCCGGGCGGTGCCGCCGCCCCGGTGCCCGTGACGACCGGTGGAACTGCCCGAAAGGGCCTCGGCCGGCCGCTCCGCTTGGCCGACCGGACGGCCAGGTGGTCGAATCGCTGCATGCGTCCCGGCCGAACGGCCCGGACGGCGACCGTTGCGGCCACTCATCCACCAGGGAGAGGCATGTCCCTTCTGTCCCACCATCGCAGGACCGCCGTCGGCATCGTGGCCCTCACCACGCTGGCGGTCTCCTGCGGCGTGGCCACCGCCGGCAGCTCCGCCGCCGTGACGGGCAAGGTCCTGTGGACCCCGAGCACCGGCAAGGGCCCGTCCTCCTTCGCCGGCGTCCAGTGCGCGTCGGGCGACTTCGGCGTCGTCAAGGACCCCGCCAAGGGCAGTGTGTGGCGGGCGTTCCAGGCCGCGGGGGAGGAGCGCTGCGAGACGCTCGGCCCGGACCTGAAGGAGGGCTCCACCTTCTACCTCGGCTGGTCGTCCAAGGTGGACATCAAGGACTCGAACAGCCGCTACGTCTTCCAGCTCAAGTGCTCGCCGAGCACCGACACGGCGAACCACCCGATCGAGATCGACGCGACGACCGGGCGCATCCGCCTCCAGGAGTGGGACACCGACCACGTCGCGCACCCGCTGTGGACCGCGCCGACCGCCAACAACCAGTGGCACTCCTACGCGCTGAAGATCCGTCTGGGCCGCACCGACGGCACCATCGACTTCTGGTTCGACGGCGTGAAGCAGACCTTCACCACCGGCTCGGGCACCTTCAAGGGCACCACCTGGGACGGCGACCGCAACTACCTCAAGTGGGGCTCCTACCACCCCTCCTCGGGGAACGCGACGAACACCTTCACCAGTCCGGTCATGGCGACCACCCTGGAGGCGGCCACCGCCGGCTCGTGAGGGCCGGGTGGACCGGCCGGGCGGATTGTCAAGCGCGCACCGGAGCCGTCCGTTCGGCAGTAGCCTCGGCATCGGTGAACGACTGCTGTGGAACGGCGAATTGGGGGCGACGGTGGCCGAAGGGGAGTCCGGGGCCGGGGGTGACGGCGGGGCCGGCAAGGACGGCTGTCCGCTGCACGAACGCGAGGTCGAGATCCGGTCGGCCCGGCGGGCGGTCGGGGCGCTCACCCGGCCCGCCGGCGCCGGAACCGGGGAGCTGCTGGTGTACTCCGGCGCGGCCGGGCTGGGCAAGACCGCGGTGCTGACCGAGGTGCGACGGGAGGCGCGACGCGCGGGCTGCACGGTGCTGTTCGCCCGGGGCGGGGAGCGGCAGCGCCACGAGCCGTTCCGCGTGGTGCGCCAGCTGGTGCAGCCGGTGCTGGCGGGTCTGTCCGATGAGGAACGGGCGCAGGTGTTCGGGCCCTGGGAGGACATCGTCGGTCCGGCGGTCGGGCTGCTGCCGCCCGGAGGGCAGCCCGACCCGCAGGGCGTCCGGGACGGGCTGGACTTCGTGCTCACCCGCCTCGTGCAGCGGCGCCCGCCGGTGGCCGTGATCGTCGACGACCTGCACTGGGCCGATCCGGAGTCCCTCGGCTGGCTGGCGGGCTTCGCCGTGCGTGCACGCGAGCTGCCGGCCCTGCTGGTGCTCGCCTGCCGCGACGAGTTCCCCGACGACGCCCTGGCGCTGCAGCGCGGCCTCGTCGGCCGGGCCGACCGGCGGCACGAACTGCGGCCGCTCCAGCCGGCCTCGGTCGCGCACCTGGTCCGGGCCGCCCTGGGCGCGGAGGCGGAGGACGCCTTCTGCCGCCACGTCTGGGCGGTCACCGCCGGCAACCCGTACGAGACCACCGCCCTGCTGCGCGAGGTGGTCGACCAGCGACTCGACCCCGTCGAGGAGAGCGCCGGCCAGCTGCGCGAACTCGCCGCCGGAGCCCGGGGGATGACGCTGCGGCACTGGCTGGACAAGATCGGCCCGACCACGCTCCGGTTCGCCTGGGCGGCGTCCATGCTGGGCACCGACATCCGCCCGGACCTCGCCGCCGTCGTCTGCGCCCAGGGACCGGAGACCGCCGCCGAGTCCGTCCGGGAGCTGCGCCGGCACGGGGTGCTGACCGGCACGCCGGGCGGCCGGCTGGAGTTCGTCCACCCGCTGATCGCCACCTCCGTCTACCAGTCGATGCCGCAAGCCACCCGGACCGGGATGCACGGCGTCGCCGCCGTCGAGACCGAGAACGCCGGCCTCGGCCTGCTGACGGCGTCCCGGCACCTGCTCGAAACCCTGCCCGAGGGGGACGGCGAGATCGTCGACAAGCTGCGCCGGGCGGCCCGCGAGCACCTGGCCATCGGCGCGCCCGAGGCGGCCCAGCGCTGCCTGCGCCGCGCCATCAGTGAACCGCCCGCCGCTGAGGACCGGGCCGCGGTGCTCTACGAACTCGGCTGCTCGGCCCTGCTCACCGACCCGGCGACCACGGTCAACCAGCTGCGCCTGGCGCTCGCCGACCCGTACGGCCTCGGCCCCGAGCTCCGGGTGGACGCGGTCTTCCGGCTGGCCCAGGCCCTCGCCCACAGCAACCGGCTCGGCGAGGCCGCCGCGGTGTGTGCCGAGGAGGCCGCCCGGACCCTCCCGGGCCCGGGCCGGCTGCGCCTGGAGGTCGCCCACTTCATGTTCGCCGCGTTCCAGTCCGAGGACGAGGACGGTCCGGGCCGCTCCCGGCGGCTCGCGGAGTTCGGCCGGATGCTCGAAACGGTCGGTCTGGCCTTCAGCGACACCGAAACGGTCGGCCCGGCCTCCACCGACATCGATTCCGGCACCGGCACCGGCGCGGCCGGCGGGCCGAGCCCGGACCAGGCCATGTTCGAACAGAACGGTCTGGCCCACGCGGTGGCCGTGCTGCGCTGCTGGGACCTCACGCTGCGCGGCGCGGACCGCGAGGAGGCGATCGCCCTGGCCGAGTCCGCGCTGCCGGGCGGCCGGCTGCCCCGCAGTCTCGGCTGGACCAACACCACCTGGGGTTTCGAGCTGCCCGGCATCCTCGGTATCAGCTACCTCTACGCCGACCGGGTCGACCGGGCCGAGGAGCTGTTCACCGAGGCGGTTCGCGCGTACGAGGTCGCCGGGTGGAGCGGCGGCCACCTCGGCTTCGCCTACCTGCTGACCGGCATGCTCCGGTTCCGCTGCGGCGCCCTGGTGGAGGCGGAGGACTACCTGCGCCGCGCCCTGCGGATCGCCGGGCGGATAGGGCCGGGCGTCCCGCTGCACTGGGACGCGGTCGGGGCGCTGGCCGAGACCCTGGCCGCGCGCGGCCGCCTGCCGGAGGCCCTTGAGCTGACCCGCGAGCACGCCTTCGGCCCGCCGTACCCGACGGTGATGGTGCTGCCCGACGCCCCCACGCTGTACGGCCGACTCCTGCTGGCCCGGGGCGACGCGCCCGGCGCGGCCGCGACGCTGGCCGCCGCCGGCGCGGCCCTGGACGCGCGCGGGTGGCGCAACACGGTGTGGGCGCCGTGGCTCGGGCACCTGGCGCGCGCGGTCGCCCCCGACCAGCCGGACCGGGCCCGCGACCTCGCCGGGGAGGCCGTTCGCCGGGCCCGGGAGTCCGGGACGGACTCGGCTGTCGGCAGCGCCCTTCGGCTCAGCGCGGCGGTGCACGACCGGCCACGCGCGGCCGAGCTGCTGGCGCAGGCCGTCCGGCACCTGGAGCGGTCACCCGCCCGCTACGAGCACGCGATCGCCCTGGTCGACCTGGGAGAGGCGCTGGGCACCGGCCCGGCCGCCCGCACCGCGCTGGCCGACGGGCTGGAGCTGGCCGCGCACTGCGGCGCCGACGGGTTGGCAGCCCGGGCGGGGGACCTCCTGCGCGGGGGCGCGGCAGGCTGAGGCGGTGACGACCGCATCTGGGTGCCGGGCCGCCGGCGCCGCAGTGGCGGCGGCGGCCCGGAGGGGCTAGAGCAGGTGGTCGGCCTTGCCCGCCTTGATGTCCAGGATGAGGGTGCGCAGGGCAGCCCTGGAGTCGGTGATGGCCCGGTCCTCCTGGCCCTTGACGGCGATGTAGGCGTTGCCGTCGGCGTCGGTGCCGAGGCGGAAGCATGAGTTGCCCTCGCCGCAGAAGGGGTCTTCCCAGGTGATGGTGGGCATCGAACGTCTCCTTACAGTTGGTTGGCGATCTCGCGGATGAAGTCACGGGATCGTTGTGGGGTCAGCGCCAGGTCTTCCAACCGATCAAGCTGGGCGCGGTATTTCGTCAGCTGGCCTTCTGCCTCCAGGAACTCGGGGCCATGTGCCCTGTCCACCTGAACCGTGTCGAGCTGCGGCACCGGCCCCTCCGCGTAGAGGACGGTGTGCCCGGCGCCCGGAAAGGCCCCGTGCTCGAACGGAACGACGCGAAGCGTGACGTTGTCCCGTTCGGATGCGTCGAGCAGGTACTCCAGTTGGGCGTGCATGCCCTTGCGGCCGCCGAACTGCATCCGCAGAGCCGCTTCGTGCACAACGGCGACATAGTCGGGCGGATCGTCACCGGTGAGCACTTGCCGGCGTTCCGTCCGATGAGCGAGTCGCAGGCCGACCTCGTGCTCGGGCAGCGGCGGGAACACTGCCCGGAATACGGCGAGAGCGTGGTCCGAGGTCTGCAACAGCCCTGGAATGTGGACGGTGTCGGTGGTACGGAGTCGCTTCGCGCGTGCTTCGAGCTCGGCGATGTCCAGCAGCCCCTGGGGCAGACTGCCGCGATACCGTTCCCACCAGCCCTTGTCCCCGGGTTGCGCCATTTCGACCAGGGCATCGATGTACTTCTGGTCTGCGCAGTGGCAGTTGTGGGCCAGGGTGCGCAAGCGCTCGGTGGTGATCGGCCGCAGGCCCGACTCCATGTTGGAGATCTTGCCGCGATCGACGCCGAGCAGCCCCGCCGCGTACTCGGCACTCATGCCTGCCGAGGTCCGGATCTTTCGCAGCTCGCTCCCCAACCGCTTCTGACGTTCAGTGAGAGACATCCTGGGAGTCATGCCGTTCCTTCCGTGCGACGTGGGATGCAGTCTGCCGCCCGCAAGGACCAACCCACTACCCGGGGTTAGATTGTCAGGGAGCTCGGCAAATTTACCCCGCAGTGCGGTACTCTCGGTGTTGCAAGGATCACACTCGGCAATGTCCGGAAGTGCACCGCGCGAGCATGCCCGCCTTCCCCGGGACGGGTGTGCCCGCGCCCAGGGAGGCGTGCCACCGGCGTCGGAGCCGCATCAGCGCTCGCTCAACCACTGCACATCCGCGAGGAGTCAGCCATGCCTGGAATCCCGCTTCCGTCCACCCCCGTCGTGCTCGCGCCGACGCCGCCCGGCGTCCCCGAGGTGCCGTCGCACTGGCGCTTTCCCGCCGAGCTCGCCTCCGTCCAACGGGCCCGCCGGGCCGTGGCCGGCGCGATCCCGGAGCCCCACGAACCCCAACTCTCCGACGTGCTGCGCCTGGTGACTTCGGAGCTGGTCACCAATGCGATCCGCCACGGTGCCCGTGCCGGCGAGGACGAGCTGATCGAGCTCGTCCTCTGGATCGCCGACGGCCACTGCTGGCTGGCCGTCTCCGACCCGGGGGTCGGCCGGCCCGTCCTCGTCGAACCGCACCCGCAGGAGTGCGGTGGGCGGGGCCTGCTGCTGGTCGACGCGCTCTGCGACATCTGGGCCGTCCTGCCCCGCCGGACCTGCGGCAAGTCCGTGGTCGCGGGGGTCAGACTCCACGCTGCCTGACGAAACGTCAAAAACGAGCGGCTGCACCGCCGGAGGGGATGGTGCAGCCGCTCGTGGTGCTTGCTGTCGGGCGAAGGGCGCTACAGGCGTTCGGGGACGGGGTTGCCGACGGCCTCGATGGCGCGGCGGACGGGGACCGTCGCCAGCAGGGCGAAGCCGATCACGAAGAACACCAGCAGGGAGATGATCGCCGAACGGTAGCTGCCGGTGACCTGGTACGCGAGGCCGAAGACCAGCGGGCCCATCCAACTGGTGCCGCGGTCGCTGATCTTGTAGACGCTGAAGTACTCGGCCTCCCGGCCGGCCGGGATGAGGTGGGAGAACAGCGAACGGGAGAGCGCCTGGCTGCCGCCGAGCACCAGGCCGATCATGCAGGCCAGGGCGTAGAACCAGGCGGGCTGGTGGGCGGGCATCAGGTACCCGAGGGCGAGCGTGACCACCCAGCCGACCAGGGAGCCGAGGACGGTCCGCTTGGCGCCGTACCGGCGGGCGATCCGGCCGAGCAGCAGTGCGCCGCCGATCGCGACGATCTGGACCATGAGCACGGCGGCGACCAGCGAGGTCTGGTCCATGCCGAGCTCCTCGCTGCCGTAGAGCGAGGCCTGCGAGACGACGGTCTGGATGCCGTCGTTGTAGCAGAGGAAGGCGCCCAGGTAGAGCAGCGTGAGCGGGTACTGGCGCATGCCGCGCAGGGTGCGGGCGAGTTCGCGCAGGCTGCCGGCGGTGGGCCGGTCCGGCGCGGCCGCCGCACGGTCGGGGGCGGCACCGGCCCGGGAGGGCAGCCGCACCAGCGGGACGATCGTGAACAGTGCCCACCACAGGCCGGCCGAGGCCAGGCAGATCCGCACGGCGGTGCCGGAGGACAGGCCGAGCGCGTCGTGGCCCTCGAACAGCGCCAGGTTGGCGATCAGCAGCAGGCCGCCTCCCGCGTAGCCGTAGGCCCAGCCCTTGGAGGAGACCGCATCGCGTTCGTCGGGGGCGGCCAGGCCCGGGAGGTAGGCGTAGGAGAGCGCGACCGACACCGCGTACGCGATGTTGGCGACCACCAGCAGCGCGCCGCCGAGCAGGTAGCGGTCGCCGTCGAGGAGGAACATCCCCATCGTGGCGACCGCGCCGACGTAGGCGAAGCCGCACATCAGCTCCTTGTGCCGCCCGGTGCGGTCCGCGACCGTCCCGGTCACCAGCATCACCAGGACCGACAGCAGCACGGAGAAGGAGACCGTGTAGGGGAAGAACGACCCCGCGCGGATCGAGAGGCCGAGCGGGTGCACGTCGCCGGCCGCGTCGGCGGCGTTCTTGGCCACCGAGGTCAGGTAGGGCCCGAGGAACACCGTCAGGACGGTGGCCGAGAAGGCGGCGTTGGCCCAGTCGTTGATGTACCAGCCGAACTGCATCCGGCGCAGCGCGCGGTCGTCGGTGGTGGTCGCCGGGTGGTCCGGCCGGTGGGCCGTGGTGGTGTTCATGAGGCTCCTGTCACCGTGCTGGAGCCGGTGCTGCCGTCGGGTCGGCAGCCGCGCTCACCGAGGACGTCCCGCAGGACGTCGATGCGGTCGGCCATGATGCCATCCACGCCGAGGTCGAGGAGAGCCCTGATCCGGGTGGGATCGTCCACGGTCCAGACGTGCACCTGCAGGCCGAGGCGGTGGGCGGCGCGGACGAAGGCCCGGTCGACGACCCGGACGCCCCGGTGCCGCTCCGGTACCTGCGCGCACACTCCGGCGAACGGTGCCCCGCGCCCCCGCACCAGTGGCCCGGCCAGCGAGCGCAGCCGGAGCCGGGCCACCTCGCGTGGGCCGAGCGAGGTGGCCAGCCGGGGGCCGGCGGCGGCGCGGACGGCGGCGAGGCGGCTGTCGGAGAAGCCGCCGACGCAGATCCGGTCCCAGGCGTTCGTCCGGCGGACCGCCTCGACCAGCGGCCCGACGGCCGGCGCAGCCTTGACGTCGACGTTGAAGCGGGCCTCGGGGAAGGCGTCGAGCAGGTCCTCCAGCAGCGGCACCGGTTCGGTGCCACCGATCCGGGCCTGCCTGACGGCGTCCCAGGGGAGGTCGGCCACCGCCCCGGTGCGGTCGGTGACCCGGTCGAGGCGGGAGTCGTGGAAGGCCACCAGGACGCCGTCGCGGGTGGCGTGCACATCCGTTTCGAGGTAGCGGTAGCCGAGGGCGACGGCGGCCTCGAAGGCGGCGAGCGAGTTCTCGGGGTGGCCGAGGTCGCCGCCCCGGTGCGCGAAGGCGAGTGGCCCCGGCTGGTCGAGGAAGGGGTGCATGTCGTGCTCCGAGCTGCTGGGGGAGGGACCCGCCCGGGCCCGCGGGCCCGGGCGGCGCGGCCCGCTCCGACGACGCCCGGGGTCGTGCGCGTTACAGTATTACGCACCCTGTCAAGCAGTAACGCCCGGTGCGGCGGGCCGGGCGTTACCGTCGGCCCGGGGGTGACGGCGGTCCCCTTCGGGGCCGGGTCGCCCCCGGGCGGTGACGGATCGCCGGGCTCAGGCGCCGACGGCCGCCCTGGCCGCCAGCAGGTCGGTGAGGCCGCCGACGGTGGGGTGGTCGAAGAGATCGCGGACGGTGATCCGGACCGGCGCTGCGCGGTTGATCCGGGCGACCACCCGTGCGGCGAGCAGTGAGTGCCCGCCCACGGTGAAGAAGCTCTCGTCGTCGCCGAACTCCTCGTGCCCGAGGGCCTGCCCCCAGACCGCGCGCACGTTCTCGCGCTGTTCGTGCCAGAGCGTCCCCCTCTGCGTCCCGCCGCCCCCGGTGCCCTGTTCGTCCGGAACGCCCTGCTCATCCGGCTGGTGCTGGTTCATTCTCGTGTGACCCCTGATTCTCCTGTGGCGTGCGCCACAATCCCTGACGCCACCTCAACGTGACATCTGATGTGTGACATTTTATAACTCTGGAGGTGGCCGATGCATGCCGCACAAGGCGTCGGGATTCCCCTGACGCAACAGCAGGAGACGGTCTGGAAGGCGCAGTTGATGGCGCCCACGGCCGACTCGTACCACATCCCGTTGGCCTTCCGGCTGACCGGACCGGTCGATCCCCAGGCCCTCGACCAGGCACTTCGGCACGTCGTCGGACGCCATCCCGTCCTGCGGACCGCCATTGCCGAGGGGGCCGGCGAGGGCCGCGGCGACGGTCCGCTCCAGTTCGTCCAGCCGCCGCCGGCATCGGTGCTGACCGTCCATCGGACGACCGCGGCGCAGGCCCCCGGACTGCTCGCCGAGACCGCGGCCCTGCCGTTCGACCCGGCCGCGCCGCTGCGCCTGGCCGCCCACCTCTACCGCTGGGCGCCCGACGAGGCCCTGCTGCTGCTGGTGTTCGACCACGTCGCGGTCGATGCGCCCTCGGTGGCCATGTTGCTGGCCGAGCTCTCCCGCGTCTGCGCCGGGCCGCCGCCGACCGCCGAACAGCGGCCGGAGGAGGACTACTTCGCCTACGCGCGGGAGCAGTTCGAGCGCTTCGCCGAGCCCGACGCGGAGACCGCCGCCGGAGCCGCGTTCTGGACGGCGCGGGCCACCGGGCTGGACACCGGCACCCCGGACCGGACCGGCGCCGAAACCGACGGACCGGCCGGCGAGTTGGCCTTCGACCTGCCCGACGGCCTCACGCCGGCGCTGACCGCCACCGGCGGCTCCCTGTTCACCGTCCTGATGGCCGCCTGCTGCCTGACGCTGCGTCACCTCTCCACGGAGGAGGACGTGCTGGTCGCCTACCCCGCCATCGACCCGTGGCGCGCGGAGTACGAGGACGCGATCGGCCTCTTCACCGACATGCTGCTGCTGCGGGCTCCCGACCTGGACACGCACAGCCTCTCCGGCTACGCCGCCGAGGTCCGCGAGGAGCTGCTGGCCGGCCTGGAGCACCAGGGCGCGCCGCTGGCCGGGATGCACCAGGCGCTGCGGACGGCGGGCGCCGCCGTCCGGGCGATGCTGTCCGTGCACGACGTGGGCGCCGAGCGGCTCACCCTGCCCGGGGTCGCTGTGGAGCGGCTGCCGATCCACCCCCGGACGGGCAAGATCGACCTGCTGCTGGCCGTCGAGGTGGCCGGCGAGCGGGCGCGGGCCCGCCTCCAGTACCGCAGGGACCGCCACACCGACGAGCAGGCGCGGACCATCGCGGCGGCCTTCCGGCTGGTCCTCGGCGCGCTGACCGGGATCGCGGCCGGCGTGGACCCGCCTGCCGCCCGGGTGGAGCTGCTGCCGGAGGGCGAGCGGGAGCGGGTGCTCGCGCTGGCCCACGGCCCGGCCGCCGCCCCGTTCGTTCCGGTCACCAGCTCCTTCCTGGCGCACGCCCGCAGCTCACCGGGCAGCCCCGCCGTCCTGGCCGGTGACGACCTGCTCGACTACCGGACCCTGGAGCGCGCCTCGGCTGCGATCGCCGCCCGGCTGCGGGCCCTCGACCTGCCGCGCGGCAGCACCGTCGCGGTCTGCGTGCCCCGCTCCGCCGGGTACGTCACGGCCGTCCTCGGGGTGCTGCGCAGCGGGCACGCCTTCCTGCCGGTCGACCCCGAACTACCGCGCACCAGGCTGGGTTTCGTTCTCGCCGATGCCCAGGCCGCGGCCGTGCTGGTGCCGACGGCACGGGACGCCGAGCCGATCGGCGGGCGGCTGCCGGTGCTGGCCCTCGACGCCCCGGATGACGGGGGCCTCCCGCCGGCCGACGGGGGCGCACCGCCGGCCGACGCCGAGGTGCCGGGCCCCGAGGACGCCGCGTACGTGATCACCACCTCGGGCAGCACCGGCCTGCCCAAGTCCGTCCGGGTACCGCACCGGGCGCTGGCCAACAACCTGCGCTGGAAGGCGGACACCTTCGGGTTCACGGCCGCCGACCGGTTCCACTTCAAGACCCCACCGGTCTTCGACGCCTCGGTGTGGGAGTACCTGGCCCCGCTGACCGTCGGAGCATCGATGGTCGTCGCCCCGGCGTGGGCGCACCGCGACCCGGCCGCGCTGGCCGCCGAGCTGGCCGAACGGGCGGTCACCGTGGTCCAGTTCGTCCCGACCCTGCTCAAGGCGCTGCTCGCGGAGCCCGCGCCGGCGGCCGACGGGAACCGGGTGCGCCGGGTGTTCAGCGGTGGCGAGGCCCTGGACGCGGCGGTCGCCGAACGGGCGGCCCGCTGGTTCGGCGCGCCGGTGGTCAACCTCTACGGGCCGGCCGAGACCGCCATCGACGTCACCTCGTACGGCGTCCCCGCCGAGGGGTCCGCCGGACGGGTCCCGATCGGCCGGCCCGCCGCCGGTGCGCAGGTCCACGTCCTGGGCCGGGGCGGCCAGTTGCTGCCCGACGGGGTGCCGGGCGAGCTCTGGGTCGGCGGGGTACCGCTGGCGCTCGGCTATGTGAACCGCCGCGAGCTCACCGAGGAGCGCTTCCGTCCGCACCCCTTCGACCCCGACCCGCGGGCGCGGCTCTACCGCACCGGCGACCTCGGCGTCCGGCGTCCGGACGGCACCCTGGAGTTCCTCGGCCGGGTCGACGGGCAGGTCAAGCTGCGCGGCATCCGGCTGGAGCTGGACGAGATCCGCGCGGTCGCGCTCGACCACCCGGAGGTCAGGGACGCGGTGGCCCGGCTGGTCGCGACCGGCCGGGAGGAGGTGCTGGCGCTCTACTTCCTCGGCGAGCGGCCCGACACCCGCGAGCGCCTGCGCGCCCACCTCGCGGAGCGGCTGCCCGCCGCGCTGCGCCCGGGCCCGCTGGTACCGCTGGACGCGTTCCCGCTCACCGGCAGTGGCAAGGTCGACGTCCGGGCGCTGCCCGCACCGCCGCGGTCCGCCCCACCGGGCCCGGCCGACCTGCCGCGCTCCGAGACCGAACGCCGGATCGCGGCCCGCTGGGCCGAGGCGCTGGGCACCGGCCAGGAGCGGGTGCCCAGGGACGTCAGCCTGTTCGAACTCGGTGGCACCTCGCTCACCCTCATCCGGTTCCACCGGCTGCTCCGCACGGAGTTCGGCACCGCACTGCCGATCACCGATCTGTTCTCCTCCCCCACCGTCGCCGCCGTCGCCGAGGCGCTGAAGGCCGCCGGCCAGCACGAAGGAGCGTCATGACCGAGCACGCGAACGGCCGGCCACAGCCCGGCCCCGACTCCGGCCCCGACCACGCCCCCGGCCTTGTCCCCGACCGGGCCGTCGCGATCGTCGGCCTGGCCTGCCGCCTCCCCGGAGCCCGCAGCCTGACGGAGTACCGGGAGCTGCTGCTGCGCGACGCCGGCGCCGTCCGCCGGTTCACCGGCGAGACCGAGCAGGCCCGGCAGGACGCCGACCCCCGGTACGTCCCGGTCGGCGGCGAGCTCGCCGACGTCGACCTCTTCGACGCGGAGTACTTCGGCATCGCGCCCGCCGAGGCCGCCGCGCTGGACCCGCAGCAGCGGCTGCTGCTCCAGGAGTCCGTGCACGCCCTGGAGCATGCCGGGTACGGCGGCGGTACGGGCCTCGGCCGGGTCGGCGTGTTCGCCGGCAGCGGCGACAACCGCTACGGCACGCTGCTCGACGCCGCCGGTGTGGAGCCCACCCCGGGCAGCACCGCCGCCGCGCTCCCGCTGCGGGTCTCCTACCACCTCGGGCTGACCGGCCCCAGCGTGTTCGTCGCCAGCCTCTGCTCCACCGCGCTCACCGCCCTCCACCTGGCCCGGCGCAGCCTGCTGGCCGGGGACTGCGAAGCGGCCCTGGTCGGCGCGGTCAGCGTGGCACTGCCGCACGAGCGCGGCTACCTGGCGGTCGACGGCGGCGTGCTGTCTCCCAGCGGCGCCTGCCGCCCCTTCGACCGCCGGGCCGACGGCACGGTGCCCGGGAGCGGCGTCGGCGTGGTGGTGCTCAAGCGGCTGGCCGACGCCCTGCGGGACGGCGACACCGTGCACGCCGTGCTGCGCGGCTCCGCGCTCAACAACGACGGCGCCGCCCGGCTCAGCTTCGCTGCGCCCAGCGTGGACGGGCAGCGGGACGTCCTGCTGGCCGCCTGGGCCGAGTCCGGGGTGGATCCTGCGACGATCGGCTACCTGGAGGCACACGGGACGGGCACCCCGCTCGGCGACCCGGTCGAGCTCGCCGCGCTGCTGGCCGCCCGCCGCCGGCTCGGGGTCAGCGCCCCCTGCATGGTGGGCAGCGCCAAGGCCGCGCTCGGCCACCTGGACGCGGCAGCCGGTATGGCAGGGCTGATCCGGGCGGTCCTCGCGGTCCGCGACGCGGTGGTGCCGGGCACCGCCGGGCACGGCGAGACCACCACGGCCGTCGACCTCACCGGCAGCGGACTGCACGTCCCGTCCGGCGCCGCCCCCTGGCCCGCCACGACCGGGCCGCGCCGGGCCGCCGTGACCGCGCTCGGCGTGGGCGGCACCAACGCCCACGTCGTGCTGGAGCAGCCGCCCGCCGCCCCGGCCGCCCCGGCCGGCGACGGGCCGCAGATCCTGCCGCTCTCCGCCCGCTCGGCCTGGTCCTTCGAACAGTCGTACGCCGACCTGCGGGCCCTGCTCGCGCAGGACGGCGCCGACCCCGCGGCCCTGGCCCGGGCCCTCCAGGCGGGCCGGGCCCCCGGCCCGCTGCGGCGCGCCTGGACCGCCGCCGGGCCGACCGGGCTGCTCGCGGCCCTGGCCGACGGTCCCGCGACTCCCGTCGACGGCCCCCTGGTCCTCGGCCTGACCGGGGACGCACCTTCCGGGGACGCACCTCACGACGATGCTCCGACCGGTGACGCGCCTTCCGGGGACGCACCTCACGACGATGCCCCGACGGCCGACGGCTTCGCGTGGCGGCTCGCCGCGCTGCGGGCGCTCGCCGCTCTCGGGGTCGAGCCCGCCGCCCTGGCCGCCTCCGGGGTGGGCGAGTTCGCCGCCCTGGCCTTCGGCGGGGCGCTCGACCCGGACGTCGCCCGGCGCTGCGCCGGGCACCACACCGCGGCGGTGGCCGCCGCCCGCCGGGGTGGCGACCTCAGCGCCTGCGAGCGGGCGATGGCCGCACTGGAGTCGGAGCTGTCCGACGTCGAGCCCGGTCTGCTCCAGGTCGAGGTCCGCTCGGTCCTGGGCACCGTGCTGCCCGCCGGTGCCGCGCCGTCGCTGACGCACCTGCTGGAGGTCACCGCCTCGGCCGTCCTCGGCGAGGAGCCGCCCGCCCTGCCGCCCGAGGCCCGCGTGGTCGTCCCGGCCGACGGTGGGGGCGAGCCGTGGCTGCGGCTGGTCGCGGACTGCTGGGAGCGCGGCGCGGAGCTCCGATGGGAGCTGCTGCGCGGCGCCGGCGGCGGCCGCACGGCCGCACCGCCGTACCCGTTCCAGCCGGTGCGCCACTGGCACCCGGCGGTCCCGGACGGCCGGGTGGAGCGCCTGCCGGTGCCGGAGGCCGGCGCCGCCGCGCCGCAGCCGGGGGTGAGCACCCTGGAGGCCGTCCGGGCCATCTGGTGCGAGGTGCTGGGCCTGCCCGAGGTCGCTCCGGAGGACGACTTCTTCGTGCTCGGCGGCCACTCCATCCTGGCCGCCCAGGTGCTGGCCCGGATCCGGCAGTCGTACGGCGTGCGGATCCCGCTGGGCGACCTGCTGGACGCGGAGACCGCCGTCGGGACGGCGGAGCTGATCGACGCCGAGCTGGCGTCCGCGCGCCTGTACCGGACGCTGGTCGGCGCCGGGCAGGACGACGGGCCGGGCGGGCACGCCCCTGAGGACGGCTTCACGGACGAGTGGGAAGAGGTCGAGCTGTGACCGTGCAGGACGTCCTGGAGGAACTCGCCGGGCGCGGGGCCAGACTGGCCCTCGCCGAGGGCCGGCTCTCGCTGTCCGCCCCGGAGGGCGCGCTGGACCCGGAGCTCACCGCCCGGGTGCGCCGGCACCGCGAGGCGATCGTGCAGTTCCTGCGCGAGCGCGCCGAGGAGGAGGCACGCCGGCAGGTGAGGTTCGGCCGGGCCGACCGCACCGCCGAGCTGCCCGCCACCTACGCGCAGCAGCGGCTCTGGCTGGTCGAGCAGCTCGGCACCGAGGTGCCGGTCTACAACATGTACTTCGCGACGGAGCTGACCGGAACGCTCGACGAGGCGGCGCTGCGCTGGGCCGCCGACCGTCTGATGGAGCGCCACGAGGTGCTGCGCACCGCCCTGCGGGAGAGTCCGGCCGGGCTGGTGCAGGACGTCGCCGCGCACTGCCCGACGCCGTTCACCGTCTTCGACGCGGACGGCGCCGAGGAGGAGGAGCGGCTGATCCGGGAGGTCACCGGGACCAGGTTCGACCTGGCCGCGGCGCCCCTGATCCGCTTCGACCTGATCCGCTGCGAGAGCGGCCGGTGGATCTTCGTGATCACCCAGCACCATGTGATCTCCGACGGCTGGTCCACCGGCGTGATCCGCTCCGAGCTCTCGGAGCTGTACGCGGCCCGGATCGCCGGCCACGCCGCCGACCTGCCCGAACCCACCGTGCAGTACGCCGACTTCGCGGTCTGGGAGCGTGAGTGGCTGGGCACCGACCTGGCCGAGCGCCAGCGCCGGTTCTGGCGCGGACAACTGGCGGACCTGCCGCCGCTGGTCGACCTCGCGCCGGCCCGGACCAGGGAGGCCGTGCAGAGCTTCCGGGGCGACTCGCTGGAGTTCCGCCTGGGCCCCGAGGCCACCGCCGCCCTGGAACTGCTCTGCTCCTCGGCCGCCGCGACCCCGTACAGCGTCTTCATGGGCGTGTTCACCGTGCTCCTGGCGCGGGTCTCCCGCACGGACGACATCGCGGTGGGCAGCCCGCTGGCGAACCGGCCGTACCCCGCCCTGGAGCGCACCCTCGGGCTGTTCTTCAACTCGATCACCGTCCGGACGGTGATCGACGGGACGCTGAGCGTACGGGACTTCCTGGCCGGGGTCCGGCGCACGGCCTTCGACGCCTTCGCCCACCAGGACCTGCCCTTCGACCAGGTCGTCCAGGCGGTGGCGCCGGAGCGCAGCAGCTCGCACTCGCCGGTGTTCCAGTCGATCTTCATCTACCAGAGCTACCCGGACACCGACCTCGACCTGCCCGGGGTGCGCCCCGGCATCGCCCCCGAGCCGGTGTACGCGGCGCAGTACGACCTGATGCTGAAGCTCCGCCAGGAGACCGAGGGCTTCCTCGGCCAGCTCATCTACAGCACCACGCTGTTCGACGAGGCCCAGGTCCGGCGGCTGGTGGTCTGGTTCGAGCGCGTGCTGGTCACCATGGCCCGGGACCTCGACCTGCCGGTCGGCGAGCTGTCGCTGGTCGGCCCGGAGGACGTCCTCCGGCAGGCCGAGCAGGACGCCGCGGCGGAGCTGCCGGTGGCACCCGTGCCGGTGCACCGACTCGTGCTGGAGCGGCTGGCCGGGTTGGCCGACACGCCGGTGGTGTCGTTCCGGGCCGAGACGCTCACCGGGGCAGCCCTCGCCGAGCGGGCCGCCGCGGTGGCGGCCGGGCTGCGGGCCGCGGGCCTGCGGCCCGGTGACCGGGTCGGCCTGCTCGTCCCGCGCTCCCCGGCCCTGGTCGCGGTGCTCCTCGGGGTGCTGTCCGCGGGCCTGGTGTACGTGCCGCTGAACGGCTCGGACCCGCGCGCCCGGCTGGAGGGCATGCTGGCCGACGCCGGCTGCGCGGCGCTGCTCACCGACGGGCCGTACGCCGGGCTGTGCCCGGAGTTCGCCGGCCTGCGGCTGCCGCTCGCCGAGCTGACGGGGCCCGCCCCGCAGACCGCGCCCGCCCCGACGCCCTCGCCCGGGGACTCCGCCTACGTCATCTTCACCTCCGGCTCGACCGGTCGGCCCAAGGGCGTCGAGGTCTCCCACGGCGCCCTGGCCAACCTGTTCGCCGCGCTCGACCGGACCATCCCCGTCGAGCCGGGTACCCGCTGGCTGTCCGTCACCTCGGTGACCTTCGACATCGCCGTCCTGGAGCTGCTGTGGACGCTCTCGCGCGGCGTCCCGGTGGTCCTGGCCGAGAACGCGGAGACGCTGGCCACGGCCCCCGGGGAGGCGAGCGCCGAGAGCCTGCCGGAGCTCGTCGAGCGCAGCGGCGCGACCGCCCTCCAGGCGACCCCGACCCTGCTGCGCAGCGTGCTGCGGCTGCCCGGCGGCGAGCGCGCGCTGGCGCGACTGCGGCTGCTGCTCTGCGGCGGCGAGCCGTTGGACCTGGCACTGGCGACCCGCTTGAAGGAGCTGGGCATCCCCCGGGTGCTCAACATGTACGGGCCGACCGAGACCACCGTCTGGTCGACCTGCTGGGAGGTGCCGCAGCGGCCGGCGGCGGTGCTGGTCGGCCGGCCGCTGGCCAACACCCGGGTACGGATCCTGGACGCGGCGCTGCGCCCGCAGCCGGACGGCCTCTTCGGCGAGCTGGCGATCGCCGGCGCCGGCCTGGCCGAGGGGTACCTGGGCGACCCCGGGCTCACCGCGCGCCGCTTCGTCGACGGGCCGGACGGCGAACGGCTGTACCGCACCGGGGACCTCGCCCGGAGGCTGCCGGACGGCACCCTGGAGCTGGCCGGGCGGCTGGACCACCAGGTCAAGGTGAACGGCTACCGGATCGAGCTCCCCGAGGTGGAGCGGGCGATCGGTGCGCTGCCCGGCATCGCCGCCTGCGCGGTGGTGGTGCAGCACACCGGCGCCGAGGCGGCGCTGGTCGCCCACTACGTCACCCGGGACGGCCTGGACCGGACGGCCGGGGAGCTGCGGGCGGCCCTCGCCGACGCCCTGCCCGACCCGTACCTGCCCGCGGCCTTCCACCGCCTCGCGGCGCTGCCGACGACGGCGGGCGGCAAGACCGACCGGGCCGCGCTGCCGACGGTCGTCCTCGCCGGAGCCGCTCCGGCCGGGGCGGGCGATCCGGCGGCGCAGCCCCGCGACGAGCTGGAGGAGCAGCTGCTGGCGGCCTGGCGCACGGTGCTGGACCGGCCGCTGGCCACCGTGGAGGACGACTTCTTCCGCCTCGGTGGCAACTCCATCCTGGTCGCCCGGCTGCTCACCGAGATCCGCGCGAAGGTCAGCGCCGAGGCCAGGATCGTCGACCTGTTCCGCTACCCGACGGCCCGTGGGTACGCCGCCCATCTGCGCGGCGCCGCCGCCGAGGAGGACCGGACCGCCCCCGGGGCACCGACCGCCGAACGGACGGCCGCCGAGCGCACGGTCGGCGACCGCCGGCGCGAGCAGGTGCTGCGCAAACGCCGCTCGCGCGCCGCCGCCGCCACCGCCCGACCCGCGAGCGAGGAGTGACCGCCGTGACCGCATCCCCACCCGCAGCCCCCTTCGCGTCCCCGTCCGCAGCCTCGGCTGCAGCCCCGTCCGCGGCCCCGGCCCCGGCCGAGGACGAGCAGCCGTACGAGGACCGGTTCGACGACGAGCTGCCCGCGATCGCCGTGACCGGGATGGCCTGCCGCTTCCCCGGAGCGGACTCCACGGCGGAGTTCTGGTCGCTGCTGCGCGCGGGGACCGAGGTCCGCGAGGAGGTCCCGGCGGAGGAGCTGCGCCGGGCCGGCCTGGCCGGGTCGGCCCCCGGCGGCCCGGTCCACGTGCCGGTCCGACGGCCCTTCGGCGACCCCGCGCTGTTCGACGCCGCCGCGTTCGGGATGACCCCCGCCGAGGCCGCGTTGACCGACCCCCAGCAGCGGATCCTGCTGGAGCTCGCGGTGCACGCCCTGGAGGACGCGGGAATCGACCACGCGGCCTTCCCCGGTGCGATCGGCACCGTGGTCGGCCTCAACCACTCCGACTACCTGCTGCACCACGTGCTCGCCCACCCCGAGGTGGTCGCCACGCACGGCTGGCACCGGGTGTTGATGGGCAACGACCGGGGCTTCACCGCCACCCAGATCGCCTACCGGCTGGGCCTGACCGGCCCGGCCTTCGCGGTGGACTGCGGCTGCTCCGCCGGCCTGGTGGCGGTGCACCAGGCAGCCAGGATGCTGCTGGACTACGAGGCCGACGCCGTGCTGGCCGGCGGCGCCGCGATAAACCCGCAGGACCTCGGCTACGAGTACACCCCGGGCGGCATCGTCTCACCGGACGGCCGCTGCCGGCCGTTCTCCGCCGAGGCCTCCGGGACGGCCTTCGCCAGCGGGGCCGGACTGGTGGTGCTGCGGCGGCTGGAGGACGCGCTCGCGGACGGCGACCGGGTGCTCGCGGTGATCCGGGCCGGGGCGGTGAACAACGACGGGCGCCGCAAGAGCGGGTACACCGCGCCCAGCGTGCCGGGCCAGGCCGAACTGGTCGCCCGGGTGCACCGGTTGGCCGACGTCGGCGCGGACCGGATCGGTCACCTGGAGGCACACGGCACCGCCACCCTGCTCGGCGACCCGATCGAGGTCGCCGCGCTGACCGAGGCCTTCCGGCAGACCACCTCGGCGACCGGCTACTGCGTGCTCGGCTCGGTCAAGGCCAACATCGGACACCTGGATTCGGCGGCCGGCATCGCCGGGCTGATCAAGACGGTGCTGATGCTGCGCCACCGGGAGCTGGTGCCCACGCCGGGCTCCGGGTCGACCAATCCGCACATCGACTTCGCCACCTCGCCGTTCCGGATCGCCGGGGAGTCGCTGCCCTGGGAGTCCGAGCTGCCGAGGATGGCCGGCGTGAGCGCGTTCGGCGTGGGCGGCACCAACGCGCACCTCCTGCTGGAGGAGGGGCCGGTGCGGCTCCCCGACGGTGATCCGCCGCGCCGCGAGTTCGACCGCCGCCGCCACTGGCTGGACCCCCGCCCGACCGGGGCGGGCGCCCAGGGGGCCGTCCGGCCCGAGTCCGCGGCGACGGAGTCGAGCGCCGTGGAGTCCCAGTCCGTGGAGCCCCAGTCCGTGGAGCCCGGCACCCGGCGGCCCGAGGAGCTGCTGTCGGGCGCCCTGGAGATCTTCCGCACCGCGCTCGGGACGGACGAGGTCGGCCCCGAGGACGACCTGTTCGTGCTCGACGGCGACTCGCTGACCGCCCAGCGGATCGCCGCACTGGCCGGGGAACGCTGGGGAGTCAGGATCCCGCTGGGGACCTTCCTGGACGAGCCGACACCCGTCCGCCTGGCCGCCCTGGTGGCCGCGGCGCCGACCGAGCAGCCGACCGAGAAGCCGGCCGGGAAGCCGATCGGGGCCGGCCTGGCCGACGCCGGGCCGCTGCCGGTACCGGCCCTGCTGGAGCGCTTCCTGTTCCTGGACGAGATCCCCGGCGCGGCCGAGGCATACCACGTACCCGTCCTCGCCGAGCTGACCGGGCCGCTCGATCCGGCCGCCCTGGCCGGAGCGCTCCAGGACGTGGTGGACCGGCACGACGGCCTGCGGCTGCGCTTCCACCGCAGCGAGCACGGCCCGCGGTTCGACGTCCTGCCGCGGGCCGGCGCCGAGCTCCCGGTGGTGGACGTCCCCGACGAGGACGCCCTGCACCGGGCCGTGAACGACCTGCTCGGCACGGCGATCCCGCTGGACCCGGCACCCGCCCTGATCGCCCGGCTGTTCCGGCGCTCCGCCGAACGCCATGTGCTGGCCGTCGTGGTGCACCACATCTGCGCGGACGCCCACTCCACCGGGGTGCTGCTGCGCGACCTCTACGCCTGCTACGCCCGTCGCACCGGCGCTCCGGCCGCCCGGCTCCCGTCGCTGGAAGGGCTGTTCGCCGAGCACGCCCGGGCCACCGACGACTGGACCCGGTCGGCCGAGGCCGAACGGCAGGCCGCGTTCTGGAGCGCCGAGCTGGCGGACCTGCCCGAGCGGCTGGAGCTGCCGGGCCGGGCCCGCCCGGCCGAGCGCCGCTACCGGGGCGAGCTGCTGGAGTTCGAGCTCCCCCCGCGGGTCGCCGACCAGGTCCGCGCCCTGGCCGAACGGCGGCGGGTGACCCCGTTCACCGTGGTGCTCGCCGCCTTCGCCGTCCTGCTCGGGCGGCTCGGCACCAGCTCCGACCTCGTCGTCGGCACCCCGGTGGCGGGCCGGCAGCATCCGCGCACCCGTGACCTGGTCGGCAACTTCGTCAACACACTGCCGTTGCGCCTGCGGCTCGACCCCGCCGACGACTTCACCGCGCTGGTCGACCGGGCCGCCGGCCGGCTGCGGGCCGCCCTGGACCACCAGGAGCTGCCGTACGAACTCCTCGTCCGCCGGCTCGGGCGCACCGCGGACCAGCGCGAGGCCCCGCTGTTCGACGTGCTGTTCAACATGCTCGGCGGCGAGTCGGGCCCGCCGCCCGCGCCGCCCGGACTGACCGCCCACCCGGTGCCGTTCGAGCGCGGCGGCAGCCCGTACGAGCTGTCGCTCGACTGGTGGTTCGACCCGGACGGTCACCTGGGCGGGCGACTGCGCTACGACGTCGACCGCTTCGGGCGGGCCCGCGTCGAGGCGTGGCGGGACTGTTTCGCCCACCTCCTCGACCGGCTGACCGCCGAGCCCGGCACGCCCGTCGCCGACTGGCCGGCCGAGCCGCCGGCGCTCGCCCGGCGAACCGCGCAGGCCCTGCGCGGGCCGGTCACCGAGGTACCGGAGCAGCCCGTCCACGAGGTCTTCGAGGACTGGGCCCGGCGGGAGCCGCAGCGGCTCGCGCTGGCCGGCGGCGGTACGGAGCTGACGTACGGGCGGCTCGCCGAGGTCTCGGCCGGCGTCGCCGCGCTGCTGGCCGGGCACGGGGTGCGCCCCGGTGACCGGGTCGGCCTTGCCCTCCCGAAGGGCGTACCGGCGGTGGCCGCGCTGCTCGGCGTGGTCCGGGCCGGGGCGGTGGCCGTCCCGTTCGACCCGGGGCTGCCGCCCGCCCGGCTGGCCCTGATGGCCGAGGACTGCGCGCCAACGGTGGTGCTCTGCGAGCGACCGGAGGCTGCCGGGTTCGCGCCGCCGGCCGCCGCCGTCGTACTGCCCCCACTCGCCGAACTCACCGCGCCCAGCGGGTGGAACGGCCCTTCCGTCACCGGCGCCGACCTCGTCTATCTGACGTACACCAGCGGCAGCACCGGCCGACCCAAGGGCATCGCCTTCCCGCACCGGGCGCTGACCAACCTCGTCCACTGGGAGACCGACGGCCACCGCCGGGCGCTGCGCTGGCTGCAGTTCGCACCGCTCGGCTTCGACGCCGCCTTCCACGAGGTCTTCGGCGCACTCTGCGGCGGCGGCTCGCTGCACGTGGTCGACGAGGAGACCCGGTACGACCACGAGCTGCTCGCCGCCTTCATCGCCGGGCACGGGGTGCATAAGGCCATCTGGCCGGTCTCGCTGCTCAACTCGGTGGCGGCCGTGTTCGAGGACGACACCGAGCAGTTCGCCTCGCTGCGGGAGATCGCCGCGACCGGCGAGCAACTGCGCCTGGGCGCCGCGCCGCTCGCCTTCTTCGCCGCGCTGCCCGACTGCCGGTTGATCGACAACTACGGCCCCGCCGAGACCCACGTCGTCACCTCCTACACCTTCCGGGGCCCGTCCACCGACTGGCCCCGTTACGCGCCGATCGGCCGGCCGCTGCCCAACACCGTGCTGCGGCTGACCGACCCGGCGGGCCGCGACGTGCCGTACGGTGCGGTGGGCGAGCTGAGGATCGGCGGGGTGTGCGTGGCCGAGGGCTACCTCGGGCTGCCCGCGCAGACCGCCGAGCGCTTCGAGCGCTCCGGGGGGACCGCGTGGTACCGCACCGGCGACCGGGCCAGGCTGCTGCCCGACGGTGAGCTGGAGTTCCTCGGCCGCGCGGACGGCCAGGTCAAGATCCGCGGTCACCGGGTGGAGCTCGCCGAGGTGGACCTGGCGATCCGCCGGGTGCCCGGCGTCCGGGACGTGGCGGTGGTGGTGGCCGGCACGGACGGCGAACGGCGGCTGGACGCCTACCTGGTGACCGCCGTCCCGGTGGAGCGGGTGCGCGAGCGGCTGCTGGCGGAGCTGCCCTCGGCGCTGGTCCCGGCCACCTTCACGGTGCTGGACGCGCTGCCCGTGAACGTCAACGGCAAGGTCGTCCCGGCCCTGCTGCCCGCCCCGGGCCGCCCGACGCCGACGCCGGCGCCGACTCCGGCACCGGTATCGGCTCCGACGGCGGCTTCGGCCGCGGGACCCGCCGTCGGCCAGGACGGACCGGGCGGGGAGGTGCTGGAACTGTTCCGCCGGATCCTGGAGCGCCCCGACCTCGCGGCCGACGACGACTTCTTCGCCGCCGGCGGGCACTCCCTGCTGGCCGTCCGGGTGCTGTACGGGCTGCGCGAGCGATTCCCGGCCGCGCAGGGGCTCTCCGTGGCGGAGTTCTACCGCTGCCGCACCGCCGAGCAGGTGACCCGCCGGCTGGCGCTCCGCACCGCGGGCGGGGCCGCCGCACCCGGCGGACCCCGGCCGCAGGCCCTCCTGCCGGACGCCGGCCCGCCCGCCGCACTGCCCGCCGGACTGCGTGCGGCGGCCCGCCCCGAGGCCGTCGCGGACGGCAAGAGCTTCGTCCTGGAGCTTGGCGAGCACCCGGACCCGCGGGCGCTGCGCCTGGCCTACCGGGCGCTGCTGCGACGTCACCCCGCCCTGCGACTCACGGTCGCGCCGGACGGCGGCGGGCTGACGGTCCGTCCGGCCGAGACGCTGGACGACACCGTGCCGGTACTCGACCCGGATCCCGCCACCGACCTGGCCGGTCAGGTGTACCGGGCCGCCCGGGCCGGCGCCCCCGACCCGCGCCGGGACCCGCTGCTGCGGCTGCTGCTCGCCACCCCGCCCGACGGGCCGGCGCTGCTCGGCCTGAGCCTGCACCCGCTGGCCCTGGACGGGCTCGGCCTGCTCACGCTGGTCGGGGAACTGGCCACCGCCTACCGGGATCCGGCGGCGCTGGGCCCCGAGGACCGCGGCTTCCTGCGCCAGCTGGCCTGGCGGGAGCAGCTGGCGGACGGCGAGGAGGCGAAGCACGCCGCCGGGGTCTGGCACGAGCTGCTCGCCGGGCACGGCGCCCCGGCCACGGCCGACGCCCTCGGCCTGCCCGGTAGTCCGACCGACCCCGACACCCGGACCGAGCCGGACACCTGGGCCGAGCCGGACACCGAGGCCGACTGGGCGCCGCAGGCCGGCCTGCACACCGCCGTCCGCGAGGCCGGCGCCCGCCTCGGCCTGTCGCCGTACACCCTCCAGCTCACCGCCTTCGCCCTCGCGGCCGCGCGCACCCTCGGCACCGGTGCGCCCCGGATCGCCCTGCCCTGGGACGGCCGGGCCGCCGCCGGGCTGGAGGACAGCGTCGGCGCCTTCGCGGAGGTCGTCCCGCTGCCGGTGACGATCCGCCCGGACGCACCGGTCGCGGACTCGCTGGCGGCCGTCCGGGCGCTGCTGGCCCGGATCGAGGAGGCCCGGCCGGTGCCGTTCGCGGACCTCGCGGCCGCCGACCCGGCGCTCGCCGCCGCAGGCGCCGCCGACCTGGTGTTCAACTACGCCTGGGACGACGGCGGGGAGCAGGAGTTCGCCGGCCACGCCCTGCGCTGGGTGGGCCCCGAGCCGCTCCAGCCCGGCCAACGGGTGCACTTCGCACTGGTGGACGGCCCCGGCGGCTTCCGGGTGCGGGCGCGTTCGCGGGCCGGTGGCCCGGACGCCGGGGCGCTCACGGCGGCGTACCGGGAGGCGCTCTACGCCCTGCTCTTCGACCCGTCGGCCGGCCGGGACGGCCGTCCGGCCGCCACCGCCCTGGAAGGGGAGTCATGAGGTTCGGCCTGTTCTTCTTCGCCAACGGGGACGACCCCGACGAGCAGTACCGGCTGCTGCTGGAGGCCGCCGCCTTCGCCGACGCCGAGGGCTTCTCGGCGGTCTGGACGCCGGAGCGGCACTTCCACCCGTTCGGCGCGCCCTTCCCCAACCCGGCCGTCACCGGTGCGGCCGTCGCCGCCGCGACCCGCCGGATCTCGGTCCGGGCCGGCAGCGTGGTGCTGCCGCTGCACGACCCGCTGCGGGTCGCCGAGGAGTGGGCGGTGGTGGACCGGATCTCCGGGGGCCGGGCCGAGATCGCCCTCGCCTCCGGTTGGAACCCGCAGGACTTCGTGCTCGCCCCCGAGCGGTTCGCGGCGGCCAAGGCCGAGCTGCGCAAGGGCCTCGACGAGGTGCGCCGGCTCTGGGCGGGTGAGGAGGTCGACCGTCCGGGGCCCGGCGGCGCCACCCACCGGATCCGCACCTACCCGACGCCCGCCGGGGGCGGCCTGCCGCTGTGGATCACGGCGGCGGGCTCGCCGGACACCTACGCCTTCGCGGGCGAGACCGGCGCCGGGGTGCTGACCCACCTGCTCGGCCAGTCGCTGGAGCAGTTGGAGGACAACCTCGCCGGGTACGCCGACGCGCTCGCCGTCCACGGGCACGAACCGGAGCGCGAGCGGGTCGCCGTCATGGTGCACACCCATCTGGGGCCCGACCGCGAGCAGGCGCTGGCCCGGGCCCGCGAGCCGCTGCTGGCGTACATGCGCTCCTCGCTCAGCCTGTTCGGCCTGAACACCGCGCCGGGCGGGGCCGACGCCTCGCCGGAGGCGATGGAGGAGCTGCTGGAGCTGGCCTACCGGGACTTCTCCCGGGAGCGCTGCCTGCTCGGATCGGTCGAGGACGCCCTGCCGCTGGTGGAGTCGCTGGCCGAGATCGGGGTCGACGAGATCGCCTGCCTGATCGACTTCGGCGTCGGCACCGACGCGGTGCTGGAGTCCCTGCGCACCCTGGCCGAGCTGCGCCGCCGCAGCGAACACCTGTGAGACGCCCCAGGGCGTGTCCGCCCCTTCCCGCCCACCACCGACCGACAGGAGCAACCCGGTGACAACGAACGACGGACCGCCGACGGCCGGGGCCGCCATCAGGAGAATCGCCGGCGCGGCGCTGCCGCTCTACCTGACGATGATCGCGGCCTCGGCCGGCGCCCTGGTGGACACCGCCCTCCTCGGCCACCACGGCACCGCCTCGTTGGCGGCCCTCGGAGTGACCATGGCCGTCTTCGGCCCGGCCACCGCCGCGATCGCGGGCGCCCAGCGCGGGGTGATGCCCTTCGTGACGGAACACCAGGACAGCCCCCGGGAGCTGCTGACCGTCCTGCGCAACGGCATGTGGCTGGCCGTGGTCACCGGCGGCCTGGGTGCGCTCGCCGTCGTCTGCGTGCCGTTGATCGCCCGGCTCGGCGGGGTGCCGGGGGAGACCGTCGACCAGCTCGGCTTCTTCCCGCTCCTGCTGGCACTCGACACGCTGACGGTCGCGCTGTCCACCACCGCCGCCTCGGCGCTGATCGGGCTGGGCCGCGGCCGGCTGGTGATGCGGGCCGGGCTCGCCGGTACGGGCACCGCCGTGGTGCTGTCGCTGCTGCTGGTGGGCGGCCCCGGGCCGCTGCCGGCGCTCGGCCTGAACGGCGCCGGGATCGCGATGCTCGCCTCCGGCCTGATCAGCGCGGTGGTCGCGCAGACGGCGCTGCGCAAGGTCCCGCAGCTGGCCGGTCACCCGCTGCGGCTGGGCCGGCCGCAGCCGGCCGAGGTGTTCGCCCTGGCGCGGGTCGGGATCCCGCTGGCCGCGACCGTGCTGATCAAGTTCGCGGTGCTGGGGGTGCTGGCCTTCTCGGCCGCCCGGATCGGCACCCAGGACGCCGCCGTGCACAGCGTGGCGGTCTCGCTGGTGAACCTGGTCTTCACCGCCGCCGTCGCGGTGGGGCAGGCGGTGGTACCGGTGGTGGCCGACCGGCTGAAGGAGGAGGACCTGCCGGGGGTGCGGTCGGGGGTGGCCTCCGGCCTCGTCGTCGCGGCCGGTGCGGTGGTGCTGCTCGCCGGGGTGCTCACGCTGCTGCACGGCCCGGTGCTGGAGCTGTTCAGCACCGATCCGCAGGTGCGCACGGGCCTGGTCGACCTGCTGCCGCTGGTGCTGGCCGCGACCCTGGCGGACGCCGTCCAGGCCCTGTTCGGCTTCGGCCTGATCGGGGTCCGGCGGACGCTGCCGAGCATGCTCTGCTTCGCCGCCGGTTACGGCGTGCTGGCCGTCGCGGCCGGCCCGGCGGCCTCGTACGGCGGGCTGACCGCGCTCTGGAGCACCCTGGCCGTGGTCAATCTGGCCCTGGTCCTGGCCCAGGGCTGGTGCTTCCGCCGCTACAGCGCGCTCGCGGTGGCGGCGGCCCCGGCCACGGTGGCCGCCTGACAGCCGTCAGCCACCGGGCACCCACCGCCCGCCACCACGCGGCCCGCGTCCCCCTCCCGGGGCGCGGGCCGCGTGTCGTGGCTCAGCGGGCCGGACTGACCGGCGGCAGCGGGCTGTCGGGGTGGTCGACGGCGGCCCGCAGCAGGGTGAGGAGTCCGTCGGCGAGCCGCCGGGCGGTGGCCTCCTCGAAGAGGGCGCTCGCGTACTCCAGCTCGCCGGCGATGCCGGCCGGGCGCCCCGTCGCCGGGTCGGTGTGCTCGGTCAGGGTGAACAGCAGGTCCACCTTGGCGGTACCGGTGCCCAGTTCGCGCGCCCGGACCCGCAGGCCGGGGCTCTCGGGCAGCGGCGCCGGTGCGACCTGGAAGGCCAGCAGGACCTGGAACAGCGGGTGGTGGCCGGCGCTCCGGGGCGGCGCGGCGAGCGCCACCACCCGGTCGAACGGGGTGTCCTGGCGGGCCAGGAACTCCAGGTCCGCCTCCCGTACCCTGGTCAGCAGTTCGGTCGCCGAGGGGTCGCCGGAGACGTCGGTGCGCAGCACCAGGGTCTCGGCGAAGAAGCCGACCAGGCCGGCCAGGTCACGCTCCGGGCGGCCTGCCACGACCGTGCCGAGGACGACGTCGGGGCCGGCGCCGATCCGGTCGAGCAGTCCGGCCAGGGCGGCGTGCACCGCCATGAAGACCGTGCAGCCGTGCCGCCGGGCGAGGTCGGTCAGCCCGGCGTGCAGGTCGGCGGGGACGTTCAGCGGGACCCGTTCGGCGCTGCCGTCGTCCTCGGTCCGGGGCCGGTCGGTGGGCAGGACGGGTTCGGTGGGCGCCCCTGCCAGGGCGGTGCGCCAGAACTCGTCGTGCCGCCCGGCCTCGGCCGGGGCCCGGTGGTGGCGCCGCCGGGCGTGGTCGGCGTACCGGACCGGCAGCGGCGGGAGTTCGGGGGCCAAGCCGCCGAGCCTGGCCCGGTAGGCGGTGAGCAGGTCGTGCAGCAGCGGCCCGAACGACCAGCCGTCGGCCGCGGTGTGGTGCAGCAGGAGCAGCAGGGTCGCCCGGTCGGGGCCGGTGTGCCAGAGCGAGGCCCGCAGCGGCAGGTCGACGGCCACGTCGAAGACGTCCCGGACGGCCCGGCGCAGCCGGTCGTCCAGTTCTGCCGGGGCGAGCTGGTGCTCGACCAGGTCGGGGCGGGCCCGTTCGGCGGGCACGATCAGCTGGTACGGGTCTCCGTCGTCGTCCGGGAGGAGGGTGCGCAGGGGCTCGTGGTGGTCGGTCAGGTCCCCCAGGGCGGCCCGGAGCGCGGCGGTGTCCAGCGGCCCGCTCAACTCGACGGCCAGCGGCAGGTTGTAGCGCGGGCCGGGGCCTTCCAGCAGGTCGATGAACCAGAGGCGGCGCTGGTTGGCGGTCAACGGGGGCTGCCCGTTCTCCGGCCCGTGCTCGGGCCCGGGCTCGTTCGCCGTCGCGCCGGCTCCGTCCGGTCCTTCCGCTCCGTTCAGCAGGTGCGTCCGGTCCGGCCGTGCTGCTGCCCCGGGGGCGGCCGGGTGCGCGGGTGCCGGTTCGGCGAGTTCGGCCAGCCGCCCGGCGAGGCCCGCCACGGTGGGTGCGGCGAGCAGGTCGCGCAGGGTGGGTTCGACGGAGAGCCGCTCGTCGAGTCGGGCGATCAGACGGGCGGCGAGCAGCGAGTTGCCGCCCAGCGCGAAGAAGTCGTCCTCGGCGCCGAGGCGCTCGCCGCCGAGCACCTCGGCGAACAGCTCGGCCACGGCCTCTTCGAGTGGGCCCTCGGCGGGCCGGCCCTCGGCGCGCGCGGCGATTCGCGGGGCGTAGTCCGGGCCGGCCAGGGCCCTGCGGTCCAGCTTGCCGCCGGGCGTGACGGGCAGGCGGTCCAGCCAGACGTACGCGGCGGGGACCATGTAGCCGGGCAGTGCGCGCCGGGCCCGTTCGCGCAGTCGTTCGGTGACGGGCTCCGGTCCGGCGGGGGGTTCGGGGGCGAGGTAGGCGACCAGCCCGAGGCGTTCCGGGTCGTCACCGCGGGCGACGACGGCCGCCTGACGGACCGCCGGGTCGGCGAGCAGGACGGCGGCGATCTCCCCGGGTTCGATCCGGTGGCCGCGGATCTTGACCTGGTCGTCGGCGCGCCCCCGGTACTCGGCACCGCCGTCGGGGCGCAGCGCGACGCGGTCGCCGGTGCGGTACATCCGGCCGCCGGGCGCCCCGGCCGGGTCGGCGACGAAGCGGGTGGCGGTGAGGCCCGGGCGGCCGAGGTAGCCCTGGGCGAGGGTGGGGCCGGTGAGGTACAGCTCGCCCTCGGCGCCGGCCGGGACGGGCCGCAGGCCGGCGTCGAGCACCCGGACGCCGGTGCCGGGCAGGGGAGTGCCGATGGCGGGCGCCGTGGTGCCGGCCTCGACCGGGGCGGTCAGCGACCAGATGGTGGTCTCGGTCGGCCCGTAGAGGTTGGTCACGTCGACCGCCACCGCCAGCAGCCGGTCGGCGAGGGCCCGGGTGAGGGCTTCTCCGCCGACCAGGGCCCGGACGCCGCGCAGCCGTTCGGGCCGGCCGGCCAGCAGGCCCTGCCAGAGTGAGGGGGTCGCCTGGACGACGCCCACGCCGGTGGCGGCGACGAGTTCGGCGAGTGCCACCGGGTCGCCGCTCTGCTCGGAGTCGGCCAGGACGACGGTGGCGCCGGCCAGCAGGGTGCCGAGGAGCTCCAGGCCGGCGATGTCGAAGGCGACGGTGGTCGCGGCGAGCACGCGCTGCCCCGGGCCGATGCCCAGGCGCTCGGTCAGGGTGGCGAGGGCGTGCGCGTAGGCGGCCCGGCCGATCACCACACCCTTGGGACGGCCGGTGGAGCCCGAGGTGTGCAGGACGTAGGCGGGCCACCCGGGGTCGGGGGCCGGCGGCTCCCACGGGGCACCGGCCCGCGTCCCGGCCGGAGCGGGGTCGTCGGCGCCGGTCAGCAGGACGGGCAGGCCCCCGGGGGCCAGCCCGCGCCCGGCGGGGTCGGTGAGGAGGAGCCGGGGGGCGGCGTCCTGAAGGGTGAGCGCGATCCGGTCGGCCGGGAAGCCGGGGTCGAGCGGCAGGTAGCTGGCGCCGGCCCGGAGGACGGCGAGCAGCGCGACCACCAGCCCGGGGCCGCGGGGCAGCGCGACGGCCACCCGGTCGCGCGGCGCCACGCCGTGGTCGGCCAGCCGCCGGGCCAGCGCGCCGACCCGGCGGTCCAGTTGCCGGTACGTCAGGCGGTCGACGGTGCCCGCGCGGTCGCGGGTCAGGACGGCGAGGCTCTGCGGCCGGGTGGCGGCGTGCCGGGCGAGCGCTTCGACGGGGTCGAGCGCCCAGGCGGCCGTGGTGGCGGCCGAGTCGGGCCGGCCGTGCGGGGCCGGGAAGGTGTCGACGGCGGCGATCGCCTCGTCCCGTCCGAGGTCCGTCAGCACGGCGTGCCAGCCGTGGGGGATCGTCAGTTCCCGGGGCCACAGTGAGTACTCGGCGGTGTCGTTGCGCAGGACGTGGTAGCGCCCTTGCGGGTCGTCGAACGGATCGTGCACTGTTCCTGCCTCCTGGCCGGCCGATCATCGCATCATCTGTGACATGTGAAATGCTACCGACAGTCGGACGCGGCGTCAGCCGGAATCGTCGAGGGGTGCCGTCCGCGGCGCGTCCAGGGGTGCTGGGCCCTGGAACGCAACTGCTTGGCTTGTGGACGGGGGAGCGCTCCTGTGCCGGGAAGTCCACGCTCCGCTCAGCGGCAGTGCCAGGCCGAGGAGGGCGTTGCCGTCACCGTGGACCATCGACGCCGGGGCGGCGCGGGCGTGGTCCGGTGTCACCGGCGCGGTGTCACCGGCACGCTGAGCGGTTCGCGCGGCGGGCCCGGAGGTACTCGCGGGTGAGCAGGCGGAGGGCGGCGGGTTTGGTCGGGCCGGCGGAGCGGTGCAGCAGGGCGGGGATGTCGGCGCGGGCCGCGGCGCTGGTCAGTTCGTCCAGGCCGATCATGCAGCGGACCATGGGCCGGTGCGCGGGCGGGACGAGGTGGACCACGGCGCGGCCCTCGACGAGGGTGCGGTCGACCAGGTCGAGTTGCTCGGTGATCAGTGCCCGGAGGCCCGGGAGGTCGTGGGCCTGCTCCAGATCGGTGCGGCTGACCCCGTGCCGGTCCAGGGCCTGTTGGGGGAGTGTCAGGCGGCCGTCGGCGAGGTCCTCGGCGAGGTCGCTGACGAAGTCGAGTCGCTGACTGGCGTCGATGAAGGTGCGGCAGGCGGCCCGGTAGGCCGTCTGGTCGCCGTCCGGGCCGAGCAGGGTGGCGACGACCATGAACGCGGGCAAGGAGTAGCCGTCCAGGTAGTGCTGGTAGTCGGCTTCGGTGGCGAATCCGGCGAAGTCGAGGTCGGCGAGGGCCCCGGCGAGGTGCTCCAGCGCGCGGTCGCGCAGAGCCGGGTGCGCGGCGACGGTGTTCAGCAGCGGGCGCAGGTCGGCATCGGTGGTCTCACCGGTGGCGAGGCCGTCGGCCACCTCCTGTTCCCAGCGCCCGTACGCCGCCCTGCGGCCGTCGGGCGGGCCGCTGTCGAGCAGGGTGTCGGTGCGGTGCATGTGGGCGGTGGCCGCGATCACGTGCGGTACGAGCCGTGGCGGCAGGAGGAGACCGGCGGCCAGCACGGCCTCCCGCTTGTACCGCGTCACCTGCCGGCGCTGTCGGCTGTAGTCCTCGCGCAGTCCGGGGTCGTCGATCCCGGCCGCGTCCAGAGCCTTCTCCCAGCTGCCCACTCGCTCGCACCCTCTCCCCGGTCGGTGTGCCCGAGCCTAGAGGGCGGTCGGCACCGTCCGAACAGGAGGTCGTGCAGGGCGTCGCAGGCCGTCGTGCAGGCCGTCGTGCGGGACGTCGCAGGACGTCGTGCAGGTCGGGGCCGCGCCGCCCGCCCCGGCGCGGGGGTCAGCCGAGCGCCTTGGCCTGCCAGTAGCCGAACTGTCGGAGCGGGTCGCCGTCGAGCGACCACGGCCAGGGCGTGACGGTGTCGCCGATCAGGTCGAAGACGCCGGCGCCCTCGCGCGGGCGGCCGGCCTGGACCAGGGCGTAGGCCAGCACGTTGAGGTCGGCCTGGGCGGCCGCGTACCGCAGGTGCCCGGCGCGGGGCCAGTGCGCCAGCGCCGCGTCCAGTGCCCTGAGGGCACGGTGGTTGGTCCACTGGCGGCGGACGAGGAGTGCCTCGACACCGCCGCGGGCGAGGGTGCGGGCGTGCTCGTCGACCAGGGCGGTCAGTTCCACGCCCACGGCCGGCGCGTCCGACGGCACCCCGGACCGGACGGCGTCCAGGAACTCCAGCTGGCTGCTGCGTGAGCCGCGCTCCTCCGGTGACAGGTAGCGCAGCATCTGCAGGTGGGCCTCGCGGTTCCACGGGTCGCGCGACGTCACCTCGTGCCAGACGGGGAACAGCTCGCGCGTGTCCGCACCGATCAGGCGCAGGATCCCGAGCAGCACGACCCAGGGGGCGGGGTCCTCGGGGAGCGCCTCGGCGGCGCGGCGGCAGTCGGCGGCGACGGACCGGGCGTCCGCCATCCGTCCGTCGTGCCGGCCACGAACCAGCTCGACCCACGCCTCGAAGACCATCGCGTCGCCGCTGTGCGGACGGCGCATCCGCCAGGCGCGGGCGAGCCCCGAGGGCGCTGCCGCCTCGGCCAGCACGGCGAGGCGGTGCGTGCGGCGGTCCCAGTCCGCGCCGGTCTCCTGGAGCAGCCGCTCGATCTGGTCGATCTGGATGCCGCTCTGGCCCGGTATTCCGGCGGAGGTCAGCTGCCGCCGCACCCGGCCCAGCTTGACGTCGTCGAGTTCCGGGAGCATGCGGGGCCCGGAGGCGCGAAGTCTTCGAAGTATCGACACGCGCCGCAGCCTAGGTCGCGGGTCGAATTTCGGACAGACCTTGGCCGAATAATGTTGATTCTGGGAAGTTTCGGTGACCTTACGATCCCGTAGCGCAACCGGAGCGCCTGCTTCCGGCCCGCTCTTCGGCCTCGGTGGCCGGGGTCGCCGGCTCCGGCCGGTGTGGCGGGGCGGCGGGACCGGGGCGTCGCCCCGAGGACTACCGCGTCCAGCGCCCCGGCAGCCGTGGGGTGTGGCGCCCGCCCGGCGGCAGGACATGTCCGGTCCTGCGCCGGACGCGGCGAACCCCCGCGGCGGCGCCGGAACGCCGTGCCGCGGGGGTTCGTCCGGAGTCGGTCAGCAGCTGACGCTGCGCTCGCAGTCGAGGTAGCGGCGGATCTGCGCCTCGATGGCGGCCGCGCGGGCGTCCGCCACGTTGGCCTCCCGGTAGTGACCCTGGCTGCGCAGGCGCTGGGCCTGCTGGCGCAGCTGGGCGGCCTGGACCTGCAGCTCGCCGATGTTGACCGAGATGGAGCCCCGGGCGGTGGCGGCCTGAGCGGTGGTGGCCTGGGCGGGCGCGGCCTGGGCGGGCGCGGCGGCGAGGAGCAGGCCGCCTGCGAGGACGGCCGAGACGGTGAGTGCGGACATGCGACGACGCATGATTCCCCCATGTTCTTCGATGGTTCACTTGCTGGTCGGCCATCCGTCGAACTGATGACCGATCAGTAGCGTAAGAGATCCGGGCGAATGATCTTGCATCGAACTCCGCATTCCGGACACTCGGCGGGTCGGCATCCCTGCCGATCGGCGGGGGCGCCCGATGCGACCGGGTTACGTGCGGGGTGCCGGCGGTGTGCAGCGGGTCGACGGAGCGGAGCCCGCCGTGGGCGGGGCGCCCCTGCGGTCGTCGGGCGGGGGCTGTGGACCGAGCTTCCTACTGGCCAGTAATTTGGCTGATCATCATCTCCTCTGACGCTCCGTCGGCTCGTAGGCTCACGGCGGCCGCATGGTTCGAGCGCAGATGGAGCACGTGATGGAACGATCCCACCCCCGCCGTGGACGCCGGACGGCGAGCGCCGTACTCGTGGCGGCACTCGTGCTCGGTGGGGCCGCCGTCGCGCAGCCCGCTCCGGCGGTGGCTGCCGCGCCCGCGTCCGCCCCGGCCGCGCCTGCCTCCGTCGCGCTCGCCGGCGGTTCGTTCCGGTTGGCCGACGTCCGGGCCAAGGACGGCGTCGTCCTCAAGGCCGACGTGTTCACCCCGGCCCCCGGCACTCCGGGCGCCGACCCGCAGGGGCGCTACCCGCTGGTGGTGCAGCCGGCCAGCTGGGGGCAGAACGACCTGGAGTACGTCGCCCAGGGCCACGCGTTCGCCGCCGCGGGATACGTCGCCGTCACCTACACCGTGCGGGGCTTCTGGGGATCGGGCGGGGAGGTCGACGTCGCCGGTCCGGAGGACGTGGCCGACATCTCCACGGTGATCGACTGGGCGCTCGCGCAGACGCCGGCCGACCCCCGGCGGATCGGCATGGTGGGGCTCTCGCTGGGCGGCGGCCTCACCCTGCTCGGCGCGGCATTCGACCCGCGGATCAAGGCCGTGGCCTCGCTGAGCGGCTGGGCCGATCTGACCGACTCGCTGTACAGCGGGCAGACCCGGCACGTCCAGGCAGCCGCGGTGCTCGCCGGGATCCAGGCCCCGACCGGCCGCCGCAGTCCCGAGTTCGCACGGGTGCTGGACGACCTCTTCGCCGACCGCGACCTGCCCGAGGTCGTCCGCTGGGCGGACACCCGCTCCCCGGCGCGCTACGTGGACCGCATCAACGCCAACGGCACCGCCGTCCTGCTGGCCAACGCCTGGGGCGACAGCTTCTTCAACCCCGGCCAGATCACCGCGTTCTACCAGCGGCTGACCGGGCCCAAGCGCCTCGAACTGCGCCCGGGCGACCATGCGAGTCAGGAGTTCACCGGCCTGCTCGGTCTGTCGAACGCCGCCTGGAGCAGCGCCCGTTCGTGGCTCGACCAGTACCTCAAGGGAGCCCCCGGCGACCAGCGCCAGCCGGTCGACCTGGAGGTCCGCCCCGTCGGTGTCCACGAGAGCCACCCCGACTGGCGGTCCGTCAGTTCCCGCACCGACCGCCTGGCGCTGGGGGCCGAGACCCTCGGCGGGCCGGCCGGGAGCGACTGGCGGACGACCGTGCGGGGCGACACCGCCTCCGGCGCGAGCGGCGGCACTGCCCTGCTGTCCGGGCTGGTCGACCAGGCGGTGCACCTCCCACCCACCGCGGTCGTCCCGCTGCTCGACCGCTCCGCCGTCCTCGTCCGGCAGTCGGCGCCGTACCCGCGGGGCCTGCCGGTGCGCGGCGCCGCCCGGGTGCACACCACGGTGACCGCGTCCGCTCCGCAAGGCACGGCCGTCGCCTACCTCTACGACGTGAACGCGCTCGGCGTGGGCCGGTTGATCTCGCACGCCCCGCAGAGCTGGTCCGGACGGCCGCCGGGGCAGCCGTTCCCGCTGGACGTCACGCTCTTCGACACCGCCTACGACCTGCCCGCCGGCCACCGGCTCGCGCTGGTGCTCGGCACCCGGGACGCCCTGTACGGCGGTCTCACACCGTCGGGCTCCACCGTGACCTTCGGCTCCTCGCCCGCCGACCCGTCCGAACTGGCTCTGCCGGTGCGCTGATCGGCGCACCCCGGGGTGCCCGCCGACCCGTCCGAACTGGCTCTGCCGGTGCGCTGATCGGCGCACCCCGGGGTGCCCGGCTACCGGGCCCCGGCCTCCAGCACGGCCTGCGCCGCGTTGTGCCCCGGGATGCCGCTGACGCCGCCGCCGCGGATGGCTCCCGCCCCGCACAGCAGCACGTTCGGGTGCGCCGTCGCCACGCCCCAGCGGGCGGCGGCGCCGTCCGGCTCCTCGGTGGCGTAGGGGAACGAGAGGTCCCGGTGGAAGATGTGCCCGCCCGGCAGGCCGACCTCGCGCTCCAGGTCGAGCGGCGTCCTGGCCTCCACGCAGGGCCGCCCGGTGGCGTCGGTCGCCAGGCAGTCGGCGATCGGCTCGGCCAGCACCTCGTCGAGCCGTGCCAGGCTCGACGCCAGCGCGCGCTCCTTGGCGGCCGGGTCGGCGAACAGCCGTGCGGGCATGTGCAGGCCGAACAGGGTCAGGGTCTGCAAGCCCTGCCGGAGCGCCTCGGGCCCCAGGATCGACGGGTCGGTGAGGGTGTGGCAGTAGATCTCCGACGGAGGCGCCGTGGGTATCCGGCCCGCCCGCGCCTCGGCGTAGGCCGTCTCCAACTGCCGGTAGCCCTCGGCGATGTGGAAGGTCCCCGCGAAGGCGTCCCGGGGATCCACGGCGGCGTCCCGCAGGCGTGGCAGCCGGCGCAGCACCATGTTGACCTTCAGCTGGGCGCCCTCCGGCGTGGGCCCGGGCTCCTCGCCCGACAACCGGGCCAGGACCGCCGGCGCGGCGTTCACCAGCACCGTGCGGGCCACCGCGGTCGCCTCGCCGCCCCGATGGCGGTAGGACACCTCGGCGTCACCGGTGCCGTCGGTGGCGATGGCGGTGACCTCGCAGCCGGTCCGCAGCCGCGCACCGGCCAGCAGCGCCGCCTCGGCCAGCGCGCCCGTCACCGCGCCCATCCCGCCGACCGGGACGTCCCAGTCGCCCGTCCCGTTGCCGATCACGTGGTACAGGAAGCAGCGGTTCTGCCGGAGCGAGGGGTCGTGGGCGTGGGTGAAGGTGCCGATCAGCGCGTCCGTCAGCACCACGCCGCGCACCAGGTCGTCGGCGAAGGTCCGCTCGACGGCCTCCCCCAGGGGCCGTTCGAAGAACGACTCCCAGGCGGCGTCGTCCGCGACCCGCCGACGCAGCTCGGCCCGGGTGGGCAGGGGCCCGGTGAGCGTCGGGAACACCCGCTCGGCGATCCGCCCGGTCGCGCCGTAGAAGCCCTGCCAGGCCTCCCACTCCCGCTCGGAACCGGTCAGCGCCCGGAACGACTCCCGGGTGCGGGCGGGGTCGGCCGCATCCACCAGCAGCCCGGTGGGCCGCCCGTCCCGGACGGTGGGGGTGTACGAGGCGATTCGGCGCCGCCGCAGGTCCAGCCGGAGCCCGAGGTCCCGCACGATCTTGCGCGGGAGCAGACTCACCAGGTACGAGTAGCGCGACAGCCGGGCGTCCACTCCCGCGAACGCCCGGGCCGACACCGCCGCCCCGCCCACCTGCGGCAGCCGTTCGAGCAGCAGTACCCGCTGCCCGGCCCGCGCGAGGTACGCCGCCGCCACCAGACCGTTGTGCCCGCCACCGACGATCACGACGTCGTGCCGGGAGGACGGCTCCGTGTTCACGCGCCCACGCTACGCCACGGCGCGGCGCCGGGGAACAGACCGCGCGTCACCTGCTCGCGGTGGCCCTACTCCCCGGCCGATCTCGGCGTGTGGTGGACGGCGTTGTTCACCGCCGACACCGGTGCGGTCGGGTGGGTGCGCTGCCGGCGCAGCCAGACGTACAGCAGCAGGCACGGCAGCAGCAGGCCGCCGAGGCCGAGGGCGATGAACGCCGTGAGGCTGTCGACCTGCCTGACCAGCCACGCGAAGTTCTGCCCGAAGAAGCCGACCACGAAGGACAGCGGGAGGAACACGGTCGCGACGATCGTGAGCCGCTCCATCGTGGCGGTCTGCCGCAGGTTGATCCTGTTCTGCTCCACGGAGATCACGGCGATGTTGGCCTCCAGGACGGTGGCCAGCAGGTCGCGTTGGGCGGCGACCTCCTCGTTGACCAGCAGGAGGTGGTCGTGCACGTCGCGGAAGTACGGCATCAGCTCGGTCGCCGACCTGCTGGACCGCAGCCGCCGGGCGAGCACGGCGAGCAGGGGGTGGACGGCGCGGTAGAAGTCGGTGGCTTCCCGGCGCAGGAAGTAGATCCGCTCGGTCGGGGCGACCGTGCCGGAGAACACGGTGGCCTCGATCTGCTCGATGTCGCGTTCGAGTTCGTTGACGACGGGTGCGTAGCTGTCGACCACCTGGTCGAAGATCGCCCACAGTGTCGAGGCACTGCCGGTCCGCAGCAGTTCCGGGCGGCGTTCGAGCCGGCCGCGGGCTCCGGCCAGCTCGCTGGCGATGCCCTGCCGAACGGTGATCACGAAGTGTTCGGCGAGGAAGACGCTGATCTCGCCGGTGTCGATCTCCTCGCGTTCGTCGTCGTAGCGGGCGGTGCGCAGGATGATCAGCTCGGTGCCGTCCTCGTACTGCTCGGCCTTCGGCCGCAGGTGGAAGGCCTGGGCGTCCTCGACGGCGAGTTCGTGCAGTCCGAAGCTCTCGCGCACCCTGGCCAGCTCCTCGGGGCCCGGTTCGAACAGGCCCAGCCAGACGAAACCGCCCTGCGCGCAGCGCGCGGCCGCCTCCTCCAGCGGCATCGGTCCCTCGTGCTGTCGGCGTCCCTCGCGGTAGTGCGCGCAGTCGACGATCATGGCCTTCCTCCTCGCGCCCGGCCGACCGCGCCGTGTGTCGCCGAACCGTCTGTCGCACCGCACCGGCGGCGCAGTACGCCGCAGTCACCTCACAGCACTAGATGCTCCTCCGATTCGGCCGGAGCCGCTCCGTGGACCCGGGAGCGCGGCGGCCCGCGCGGCTCAGGTGGTCGCGGGGCGCGGGTCGCCCGGGTAACGGCGGCCGGCTATCTGCTCGAAGATCAGGTTGGTCCGGGTCTGTGCCACCGCCGGGTGGGTGGTGAGGTGGTCCACGACGAAGTCGCGCAGACTCTCGGGGCCGGCGACCCCGACGTGGAGCAGGTAGTCGTCGGATCCCGACATGTGGAACACCGCCAGGACGCCGGGCAGATCGGGGGCGGTGCCGCGGAAGCTCTCGTTCTGCTCACGGGTGTGGGCCCGGAGCCGGACGGAGATCATCGCCTGCAGCGGCAGGCCGATCGCGGCGGGATCGACATCTGCCCGGAACCCGCGGATGATGCCGCGCTCCTGCAGTGCGCGCACCCGGGCCAGACAGGTGGAGGGGGCGATGCCCACCGTCTCGGCGAGCGCGTTGTTCGGCATCCTGGCGTTGTCGGCCAGGGTGCGCAGGATCGCCCGGTCCACGTCGTCGACGGGCGTCCTGCGGGCCTGCGGATTGTTCGGCATGCCGGGCAGGATTCCAGCTGATTCCGTCGATTCGCAAGAGATCGCGAGCTGCTACCGAATCTTGTTCGGGAGATCTTCCGCGGGGCTCCGGGAAGTTCCATCCTGGCCGCGGGCGGCGAACGCCCCGTCACCGCTCCCCACCCGTCACCGCTCCCCACCCGGGACCGGTCCGCACCGACCCCGGAGTGCCGTTCCATGAGCCCGACCGCCGCCCTCGCGGGCGCCCCCGTCGTCCCCGCCACCTTCGCCAGCGGGAGCACCGGGAGCGCCGAACTCGCCGCCGGGACCGCCGTCGACCCGGGCGCGGAGCTGGACGGCCGCGACTTCGAGCTCCCGGCCGGTGGCCTGGACGACGACCGGCGCCTGCGGGCCCTGGACACGGTGGACGAGTACCTGTCGAGGAAGCGCGCGCACCTGGTCGGCTACCAGGCCACCCAGGACATGCAGGGCTGCGCGCTGGACCTGGCCCGGTTCATGCCGAACAACATCAACAACCTCGGCGACCCGTTCCAGAGCGGCGGCTACAAGCCGAACACCAAGGTCGTCGAGCGCGCGGTGCTCGACTACTACGCGGCCCTGTGGAACGCCCAGCGGCCGCACGACCCCGCCGACCCCGAGTCGTACTGGGGCTACATGCTCTCCATGGGCTCGACCGAGGGCAACATGTACGCGCTCTGGAACGCCCGGGACTACCTGAGCGGCAAGGCCCTGATCCAGCCGCCCGCAGCCCCGTTCGACGCCCTGCGGTACGTCCGGGCCGCGCCCGACCGGGACAATCCCAACGCCCACCGCCCGGTGGCGTTCTACTCCGAGGACACCCACTACTCCTTCGCCAAGGCCGTCCGGGTGCTGGGCGTCGAGACCTTCCACGCGGTCGGTCTGGAGCTGTACCCCGACGAGTGCCCGCTGGTCGACCCCGCCACGGGGCTCCGCGCGTGGCCCACCGAGGTGCCCTCCCGCCCCGGCCCCTCGGGCCACTCCTGGGACGGTCCGGGCGAGATCGACGTCGACGCCCTCGCGGTGCTGGTCGAGTTCTTCGCCGCGAACGGGCACCCGATCTTCGTCAACCTCAACCTCGGCAGCACCTTCAAGGGGGCCCACGACGACGTCCGGGGGGTCTGCGAGCGGCTGCTGCCGATCTTCGAGCGGTACGGTCTGGTCCGACGCCAGGTGGCCCACGGCACCGACCCGCAGACCGGCGAGCCGCTGGTGGACCTGCGCAGGGGCTTCTGGATCCACGTGGACGGGGCCCTCGGCGCCGGCTACGCGCCGTTCCTGCGGATGGCCTCCCAGGACCCGGCGGCGTACGGCTGGACCCCCGAAGTGGAGCTGCCCGCCTTCGACTTCGGCCTCAGGCTGCCCACCGCGGAGTTCGGCGACGTCGACATGGTCTCCTCGATCGCCATGAGCGGCCACAAGTGGCCCGGTGCGCCGTGGCCCTGCGGCATCTACATGACGAAGGTCAAGTACCAGATATCGCCGCCGTCCCAGCCGGAGTACATCGGCGCACCGGACACCACCTTCGCGGGCTCCAGGAACGGGTTCTCCCCGCTGGTCCTCTGGGACCACCTGTCCCGGCACTCCTACCAGGACCAGGTGGACCGGATCCGCAAGGCCCAGGAGCTGGCCGGCTACCTGGAAGGGCGGCTGCGGGCGATGGAGCAGGAGACGGGCGTCGAGCTCTGGCCGGCCCGCACCCCGGGCGCCGTCACCGTGCGCTTCCGCAAGCCCGGCCCCGAGCTGGTGGCGAAGTGGTCGTTGTCCGCCCAGGACGTGCTGATGGTCCCGGGCGACGAGTCCACCCGCCGCAGCTACGCGCACGTCTTCGTGATGCCCTCGGTCGACCGGACGAAGCTGGACGCCCTGCTGGCCGACCTCGCCCGGGATCCCGTCATCCGGGCCTCGGCCGGCTGACCGCCGTCGGCGACCGCCGTGCGCGGTCTGCTGATCGGCACCAGGCTCGCGCGGTAGAAGCTCAGATCCGCTCGGCCGACCACTGGGGGTCACGGCCGGTGAGCGCCAGCAGCCGCTCCTGGGCATCGGCTCCCGGGGCGGCGGTACGCGGCAGGTCGAACTGACCGGTGCCGGCCAGATCGCGATAGCCCTGGAACTCCGCGAACGCGTACCGGGCGGCGTCCTGCGGCAGCCGGCCGCTCTCGCCGAGCGCCCGGGCCAGGTCCCAGCCGTGCACGACCGTCTCGGCCGTCAGCTCACGGGCGAACCCGCCGAGATCGCGGACCCCGTACGGAAGGTGCACCAGGAGGTCGGGCGCACCCGGCTGGTTCAGCGCGCGCACGGCGGTGTTCACGGCCATGGTCCACACGCCGACGGGGTTGCGGCCCAGCACGTCGCCCGCGAAGCGGTGGCCGATCTGCTCCGGGGTGTAGCCGGCCACGGCCTGGCAGACCCACAGGTGCTGTGCGGCCAGGTGGTTGACCAGCGCGCGCACGTCCCACTCGCGGCACGGCGTGGGGGCGGACCACCGGTCCTCGGGAGTGGCTCGTACCAGCCGGGACACCTCCGCCGCGGCGGCCGCGTAACACCGGCGGACCTCGGCGTGGAACCCGGAGGGGTGGGGACATTCCATCGCCGGGCCTCCTTTTCTGCCCTGGTCCCTCCCAGTAAACCGCTACGGGGCGTGACAAGCCAGGGTTCACCGGGCCGGTCCTGCTCGGTTCGGGGGTCCCGGGAATGCCGCGACGCCGCTGTACCGGGCCGGATCGGGTGATCGGTCGGGTGCAGCGGCGTTGTCGTGGTGGCCCTGGTGGGGGCGGGGGTGTTACTTGGT